>DATENJ010000537.1:0-6141 GCA_035275125.1 Actinomycetes bacterium
GGGGCTTGCCGAGGAACCGGAACAGCACGTAGACGCCGAGGACGCTCAGGATGACGGCGACCCACGGCTTGGCCGTGTCGCCGCTGATCGAGGACAGCACCACCGCGCCGACGAACGCGCCGACGAAGCCGGGGAAGGTCATCATCCGCACGGTCCGCCAGTCGACGTTGCCGAAGCGCCAGTGGGAGACACCCGACACCGCGGTGGTGCCCAGCTCGGCCAGGTGCACGGTGGCCGAGGCGGCCGCTGGGGCGGTGCCGACCGCGACCAGCAGCGTGGTCGAGGTCAGGCCGTAGGCCATGCCAAGGGCGCCGTCGATCAACTGGGCCAGCACCCCCACCATCCCGAACAGCACCAGCTTGCGCATCGTCCCTCCGGCAGTTGTCGACGAAGTTGGTCTTGTCTACCAGCTTGCTGGAGATGGTAAGGATGACATGAGGTAGCGCCATCATGCGACCGCAGTACTCCGCCTACTTCAACAGGAGATCCTGAGTGGCCGAGCAGGGCCTGAGTGCCGCCGACGTCGCCCAGCGGGTGGCAAAGGGCCAGGTCAACGACGTGCCCAGCGCCCCAACCCGGACGATCGGCCAGATCGTCCGTAGCAACCTCCTGACCCGCTTCAACCTGCTGCTGGGGTCGCTACTGGTCGTCATCCTGGCCGTCGGGCCGCTCCAGGACGCCCTGTTCGGGCTGGTGATCGTGGCCAACACGGCGGTCGGGATCGTCCAGGAGGTGCGGGCCAAGCGGACCCTCGACCGTCTCGAGGTGGTCAACGCCCCCCGGGCCCGGGTGGTCCGCGACGGCCAGGTGGGGGAGCTGGCCGTCGGCCAGGTGGTGCTCGACGACGTGCTCGAGGTGGCCGCCGGGGACCAGGTGGTGGTCGACGGCGAGGTGCTGGAGGCGGCCTGGCTGGAGGTCGACGAGTCGCTGCTCACCGGCGAGTCCGAGACGGTGCCCCGCCAGGCCGGCGACCGCCTGCTCTCGGGCAGCTTCGTGGCCGCCGGGAGCGGCCGCTACCGGGCGACCAAGGTCGGCCGGGAGGCCTACGCGGTCCAGCTCACCGAGGAGGCCCGGCGCTTCACCCTGGCCCGCTCCGAGCTGCGGGCCGGGGTCGACCAGATCCTCAAGTACGTGACCTGGGCGCTGGTCCCGACGGCGGTCCTGCTGTTCGTCAGCCAGCTGCGCCTGGAGCACGGGGTCCGGGCCGGGCTCAGCGGGGCCGTCGCCGGGACCGTGGCCATGGTCCCCGAGGGGCTGGTGCTGCTGACCAGCGTCGCCTTCGCAGTCGGGGTTGTCCGCCTGGGCCGGCGCCAGGTGCTCGTCCGCGAGCTGCCGGCGGTCGAGACCCTGGCCCGGGTGGACGTGATCTGCTTCGACAAGACGGGCACGATCACCGCCGGCGACCTGGCCGTGCAGGAGCTGGTGCCCCAGGACGGGACCGGGAGGGCGGCGGCGGCCGCCGCCCTCGGCGCCCTGGCCGCCGCCGACCCCAACCCCAACGCCACCCTGCGGGCCATCGGCCAGGCGTTCTCGGCTCCCACCGGCTGGCGTGCCGAGACCGCCGTGCCGTTCTCCTCGGCCCGCAAATGGAGCGGGGCCAGCTTCGCCGGCCGGGGCGCCTTCCTCCTCGGGGCACCCGAGGTGCTGCTGGCCACGGACGGGCGCGGGTCGCACGGCGGGAACGGCGCCCTGCTGCGCCGGGCCGAGCAGATCGCCGTCGAGGGCCGCCGCGTCGTGCTGCTGGCCGCCTCGGAGGAGCCGCTGGAGAGCGAGCGGGCCCCGTCGGTGCTGGTCCCGTTGGCCATGGTGGTGATCGGCGACCAGGTCCGCGGCGACGCCGCGGCCACCGTCGCCTGGTTCGCCACCGAGGGCGTGAAGGTCAAGGTCGTTTCCGGCGACCACCCCCGGACCGTCGGCGCGATCGCCGGCCAGGTCGGCATCGCCGGCGCCGACCACCCGGTGGACGCCCGGACCCTGCCCGAGGACCGGGCCGAGCTGGCCGGCCTCCTCGAGACCAGCTCGGTCTTCGGCCGGGTCGTGCCCCGCCAGAAGCAGGCCATGGTCGAGGCCCTCGGGGCCGGCGGCCACGTCGTCGCCATGACCGGCGACGGCGTCAACGACGTGCTCGCCCTCAAGGACGCCGACCTCGGCATCGCCATGGGCAGCGGCAGCGCCGCCTCGCGGGCCGTGGCCGAGCTGGTCCTGATGGACGGCCGCTTCGCCACCCTGCCGGCGGTGATGGCCGAGGGCCGCCGGGTGATCGCCAACATCGAGCGGGTCGCCAAGGTGTTCGTCACCAAGACGGTCTACGCCACCATCCTCGCCCTTGCGGTCGGCCTTGCCGGGCTGGCCTTCCCGTTCCTGCCCCGGCACCTCACCCTCATCTCCAGCCTGACCATCGGCATCCCCGGCTTCTTCCTGGCCCTCGAGCCCTCCACCCAGCGGTCGCATCCGGGCTTCGTCCGCCGGACCCTGGCCTTCGCCATCCCGGCCGGCATCACCGCCGCGCTCGGCACCCTGGTCGCCTACCAGGTCGCGGACGTGGCCAACGTCCCCCAGGACGAGGCCCGGACCACCGCCACCCTGGCCCTGGCCGGCCTCGGCCTGGTCGTCCTGGCCCTGGCCGCCCGCCCGCTCAACCGGCCGCGCCGGCTGCTGCTGCTGGCCATGGCCGGCGCCTTCGTCGTCGTCCTCGCTGTCCCCTTCCTTCGGGTATTCTTCGCCCTCGACCTGCCGCCGGCGCCGGTCGCGCTGGCCGCCCTGGCCCTTGACGTCGTCCTCGGCGGCCTGCTGACTCTGGTCGTCCTGCGCATGCGGGCCTGAGGGCGTCCCCCATCCGCCCGTCAAGCGGGTCGGCAGTTCTGGAGACAAAGCGAGCCGACCGGCGCAATTTCCGCGTCATGGCCTGGTCGAACAGCCCAGGTCGGGCTAGGTTTCGCCAATGCAGCGCCGTCTGAGGCCCGTCGCCGTGCCCCCACCTGTTCCACCGCCACCCGGAGTCGCCGATCGTCGCCGCTCCCGGCGGCTCTGGGGCCTTGGGGTGGAGGCCCAGGTCCAGCTGAGCACGGCCATGCGCCAGCTGCTGGTCGCCCTCGACCAGGCCGACGCCGACGACCCGGAGGCGCACGAGGCCATCGCCGACGCCCGCCTGCTGCTGGCCAGGGCGATCGGCGACATCCAGGCGGTGCTCGGCGAGCTGGCCGATCTCAACGACCAGCTCCGCGCCCGTTAGAATCCCCGCCGGACTGTCCCTTACCGCACGGACGTGCTGATGACGCCTGTGAGTGGACCGCTGGTCGCCGGCGCGGCCCTGGTCACGGTGGCCATCGTGCTCGTCTGGCGCCGCCCCTCTGGCGCCACCATCGCCAGCCTGCTGGCCGTGCTGGCCGGGGCGGTCTGGTGGAGTGTCAGCTCGGCGCTGGAGCTGAGCGCCGGCGACCTGGCCGGCCGGGAGTACTGGGGCGACCTCAAGTATGTCGGCGTGGTGCTGCTGCCACCGGCCTACCTGGCCTTCGTGCTCCAGTGCAGCGGCCATACCCGCTGGCCCCGCTGGCTGGGGCCGGCCCTGGCCGTCGAGCCCCTGGCCGTGCTGCTCCTGCTGGCCGGCGCGGCCACCCACGACCTGGTCCGCTACTACCCGGCCGACGCCACCCTGGCCACCACCAAGGCGGCCGAGGCCGGGCCGCTGTTCTGGCCCCACCTGCTCTACAACAACGCCCTCATCTGGACCGGGACGGTCCTGCTGGTGGTCACCCTCAGCCGGATGTCGAGGCTCTACCGCGGTCAGAGCCTGCTGCTGGTCGGGGCCATCCTCCTGCCGATAATGCTCAACCTCCTGTTCAACTTGAGGGTGGGGCCGTTCCGGCAGGTCGACCTGACCCCGTTCGCCTTCGTGCTGACCACGGCCGTGCTGGTGTGGGGCGTCTACCAGCTCAGCCTGCTCGACCTGCGGCCGGTGGCCCGCAGCCAGATCTTCCGGACGATCAGCGACCCGGTGCTGGTGCTCGACCCCGACGGGCGGGTGCTGGACGCCAACCCGGCCGCCGGCCGCCTGGCCGGGCGGGCCCTGACCGAGGTCGTCGGCCAGCCGGTCGGCCAGCTGCTGCCGACCTGGAGCCCGGACCTGGCCTCGGCCATGGCCGCCGGGGCCGAGCAGGCCGCCCCCCCGGTGAACAGGGAGGTCACCCGGGACGGCCGCATCTACGACCTGGCCATCTCGGCCCTGCCCGAGCGCCAGCGCCAGCCCGGCGGGCACCTGGTGGTGGCCAGGGACGTCACCGACCGGCGCCAGGTCGAGGAGAAGCTGTGCGCCGCCCTCAACGCCGAGCTGGTGGCCACCAACCGCCTGGCCGTGGCGCTCGACCGGGAGCGGGCCGCGGCCGAGCACCTGCGCACCCTCGACGAGCTCAAGAGCGGCTTCCTCCAGGCCGTCTCCCACGACCTGCGGACCCCGCTGGCCTCGGTGCTTGGCATCTCCCTGACCCTGCAGCGCGGCCGCGCCCTGATCAGCCAGGCCGACACCGACGACCTCCTGGGCCGGCTCGCCGCCAACGCCCGGCGGCTGGACCGCATCCTCACCGGCCTGCTCGACCTCGACAAGCTCGACCGGGGCATCGTCGAGCTCCGGCGCGAGCTGGTCGACCTGGCCAGCCTGGTCGCCGGCGTGGTCTCCGAGGCCTCCGAGGAGCTGGACGCCCACCCGGTCAGTCTGGAGCTGCTGCCCATCCAGGTGCTGGCCGACGCGGCCAAGGTCGAGCGGGTGGTCGAGAACCTGCTCGCCAACGCCGCCCGCCACACCGACCCGGGGACGCCGATCTGGGTGCGGGTCGAGCCGCTGGACCGGGGGGCGCTGCTGTGTGTCGACGACGCCGGCCCCGGCATCCCGGCCGAGCAGCGGGAGTCGATCTTCCGGCCGTTCCAGCGCGGCTCGGCCGGCGCCACCTACGCGCCCGGCTCCGGGGTCGGGCTGGCCCTGGTCGCCCAGATCGCCAGCCTCCACGACGGCCAGGCCTGGGTCGAGGACCGGGCCGGCGGCGGGGCGTCGTTCCGGGTCCTGCTGCCGGCCGGCAGCGGCGGCGGCTAGCTGTACTGAGCATGAGGGTTGTTGACATGGGGTGAGGACCTCCGGCGTGGTGGAGCTGTCTGACGGCTCACCACTCGGAGGTCCTCGTGACCCACGCTAACGCCCGGCTGACCCCGGCCGGAAGACTGATCCTGTGCCAACGCATCGCGGCTGGCCGACCGATCGCCCATGCCGCTGCCGAGATGGGCATCTCCCGCACCTGCGCCTATCGCTGGTGGGCTCGTTGGCAGCAGGCGGGCCCGGCTGGGCTGGTGGACCGGCCCAGCCGGGCCCACCACCATCCCCGCCGCACCCCAGCCGAGGTCGAAGCGGCGATCGTTTCCCTGCGCCAGACCCGCAAGCTCGGCCCGGCCCGCATCGGCCCGCTGGTCGGGCTCCCACCCTCCACGGTGTACCGGGTGCTGTGCCGCCACCGGCTGCAGCGGCTGGCCTTGCTGGACCGGCCGACCGGGCAGCTGGTCCGCCGCTATGAGCGCGCCGCCCCTGGCGAGCTTCTCCATGTGGATGTCAAGAAGTTGGGCCGGCTGCGTCCAGGTGGCGGCCATCGCGTGCACGGCCGCGACTCCACCCAGCATCGCAGCGCACCACGCCGCGGTCCCAGGGTCGGGTTCGACTATGTCCACGCCGCCATCGACGACCACACACGGCTGGCCTATGCCGAGGTCCTGGCCGACGAGCGAGGCGACACCTGTGCCGGGTTCCTGCGTCGCGCCGGCCGCTTCTTTGCCGCCCACGGCATCGGCATCCAGCGGGTCCTGACCGACAACGCCTTCGCCTACCGGCACAGCACCCAGATCCAGGCCGCCGTCGCCGAACTCGGCGCGGTCCAGCGCTTCACCCGCCCCTACCGGCCCCAGACCAACGGCAAAGTGGAGCGGTTCAACCGCACCCTGCTGGCCGAGTGGGCCTACGTCCAAGCCTACGAGACCAACCAGCAGCGCACCGCCGCCCTGGACACCTGGCTGCACCTGTACAACCATCACCGCGCTCACACCGCGCTCGGCGGCCAGCCACCCATCAGCCGCGTCAACAACGGTCCTAGCTCTTACAGCTAGCCG
>DATENJ010000538.1:0-4946 GCA_035275125.1 Actinomycetes bacterium
CTCCAGCAGGGCGTCGAGGTCGAGGCGGTTGGTGTAGGCGTAGGCGGAGGCCGTGCCCTTCACCACCCGGACCCCGGCGCCGCGGTCGCGGCCGGTGACCAGCTCCTCGACCCGCCGGTCCTCGAGCCGGATGTTGTGGGACAGGCGGTCCTCGGCGTACACCTCGGCCCACTCCCCGCCGGTGGCCAGGGCGGCGCCCAGCACCTTGCGGACGACATCGTCTTCGAGCACGGCTCGCTCCTTCGGGGGTTGCATCACGCTCCCGACCGAGCCGGCCCGGGGAGCCCGGTCATTGTAGAGCGGGACCGGGCTCGCCTCGGGCCCACGGCCCGGGTGGCCGGCTCAGGCCGAGGACCGGACGACCAGGTCGGTGTCGAGGATGAGGTGCATGGCGCCGGCCTCGCCGGCGACGCGGGCCAGCAGCAGGCGGGTGGCCTGGCGCCCCATCTCCTCGATCGGCTGGCGGACGGTGGTCAGGGGCGGCTGGGCGTAGCGGGCAACGGCCGAGTCCTCGAACCCGACAACGGCCACGTCCTCGGGGACCCGGCGGCCGGCAGTCCGCAGCGCCCGCAAGGCCCCGGCGGCCATCAGGTCCGAGGCCGCGAACACGGCGTCGACCGGGCTCCCCGGGCGCTCCAGCAGCCGGGCCATGGCCGCGGCCCCGCCCTCCTCGGTGAAGTCGCCGGTCTCGACCAGGTCGCCGGCCCCGGCCAGCCCGGCCGCGGCCAGCCCGTCCCGGTAGCCCTCCAGGCGGTCGAGGCCGACGCCCATGTCGAGGGGGCCGGTGATGGTGGCGATCCGCCGGCGGCCCCTGCGGGCCAGGTGGTCGACGGCCTTGCCGGCGCCACCGCGGTTGTCGGCGTCGACCCAGCTCGCGGGGACCGTCCCCCCGGTCCACCGCCCGGTCGGCCGGCCGACAAGGACGGCCGGCACGCCGGCCCGCTCGAGGGTGCCGGGCAGCGGGTCGTCGCCGTGCAGGGAGGCGAGCAGCACGCCGTCGACGTGGCCGCCGACCACGTAGCGTTCCAGCCGCCTCCGGTCGGGCAGATCCTGCGCGATCAGCAGCACGAGCTGGACCCCGGTCGCGGCCAGGGCGGCGCTGACCCCGCGGACCATGCCGGCGAAGAACGGCTCGGAGAAGAAGCGCGCGTGCGGCTCGGACACGACCAGGGCGACCGAGTCGGCCCGCCGGGTGACCAGGCTGCGAGCGGCCCGGTTGGGCACGTAGCCGAGCTTGGCCACGGCCTGCTCGACCTGGGCCCGCACCCCCGGGCTGACCTTGGGCGAGCCGTTGACGACCCGCGATACGGTCGCCCGCGACACCCCGGCCAGGGCCGCCACCTGCTCGAGGGTCGGCGGGAGGGTCACGCGGCGGCGTCCCCGTTCGGGCCCGGCGGGCGCCCGTCGAGGCCGCCGCGGGCGATCGCCTCCCGGTACCACAGGGCGCTGTCCTTGGGCAGCCGGCGCTGGGTCGGGAAGTCCACGTAGACGATGCCGAACCGCTTGGAGTAGCCCTCGGCCCACTCGAAGTTGTCCAGCAGCGACCAGACGAAGTAGCCGCGCAGGTCGACCCCGCCCTGGATGGCCCGGTGGGCGGCCCGCAGGTGGCCGTCCAGGTACCGGATCCGTGCCTGGTCGGGGACCCGCCCGTCGGCGTCGGGTCCGTCGTCGAAGGCGGCCCCGTTCTCGGTCACATAGAGCGGCAGCGAGGGGTAGTCGGTGTGCAGCCGCAACAGCAGCTCGTCCAGGCCCGACGGGTCGATCTCCCAGCCCAGGTCGGTCCGGGGCCGGTCGCTGGCCACGAACTCGACGTCCCCGGCGGCGACCCAGGGCGTCGGCGGCCCGCCGAGCCGGGGCCGCTCGGGCCGGGCGGCCACCACCCAGCGCCGGTAGTAGTTGACCCCGAGCAGGTCGAGGGGAGCGGCGATGGCGGCGAGGTCGTCGTCGCCGGCCTGGTCGAGGCCGCCGAGCCCGCCCAGGTCCTCGAGCACGTCGTCCGGGTAGCGGCCGCGGAACAGCGGGTCGAGGAACAGCCGGTTGTAGATGCCGTCGATGCGGCGGGCGGCGTCGGCATCGGCCGGCCCGTCCGACACCGGGGTGACCGGGTCGAGGTTGAGGTTGATGCCGAGCCGGGGCCTGGCGTCGAGCGCCCGCAGGGCCCGGGTGGCCCGGCCGTGGGCGACCAGCAGGTGGTGGGCGGCCCGCACGGCAGTGGCCGGGTCCTGCACGCCGGGGGCGTGGATGCCGGCAGCGTGGCCGAGGAAGGCCGCGCACCACGGCTCGTTCAGGGTCGTCCAGTTGGCCACCCGGTCGTTGAGCGCCCTGTAGACGGCGGCCGCGTAGTCGACGAAGCGATCCACGGTCTCGCGGCTGGCCCAGCCGCCCCGGTCCTGGAGCGCCTGGGGGAGGTCCCAGTGGTACAGGGTGATCCAGGGCTCGACGCCCCGCTCCAGCAGGCTGTCGGCCAGGCGCCGGTAGAAGTCGAGCCCCTCGGGGTTGACCGGCCCCCGCCCCTCGGGCTGGACCCGCGGCCAGGCGACCGAGAACCGGTAGGCGCCCAGCCCGAGGTCGGCCATCAGGGCCGTGTCCTGGCGGTAGCGGTGGTAGTGGTCGGCCGCCACCTCCCCGGTGTCCCCCCCGGCGACCCGCCCCGGCACTCTCGCGAACGTGTCCCAGATCGAGAGCCCGCGCCCGCCCGTCCTCGCCGCCCCCTCCACCTGGTAGGCGGAGGTGGCCGCCCCCCACACGAACTCAGCCGGAAACCGCGTCTCGGTGGTCATCCCCGGTCTCCTCTCGGAACTCTGGACGAACGCTGTGAGAGCGCTCTCTCAACCAGCTAGAGAATGGACTCGATGCCGCTGGAAGGTCAAGGGGGAGCGTTTGCAATGGTAAGGTACGGCGATGACGACGCAGCGTCGGCGGGTCGCCGCCGGGTCGCCGTTCGAGCCGGTGATCGGCTACAGCCGGGCCGTCCGGGTGGGCGACCGGGTGCTGGTCGCCGGCACCGCCCCCATCTGGCCGGACGGCTCCTGCGATCCCGACCCGGAGGCCCAGGCGGCCCGCTGTTTCGCGATCATCCTGGCCGCCCTGGCCGAGGCCGGCGCCGGTCCCGAGCACGTGGTCCGCACCCGCATGTACCTGCTCGACCCGGCCGACTGGGAGGCCGTCGGCCGCGCCCACGGGGCCGTGTTCGCCGACGTCCGGCCGGTGTCCACCATGGTCGTGGTGGCCGGTCTGCTGGACCCGCGCTGGCGGGTCGAGATCGAGGCCGAGGCCCTCCTGGCCTAGGCCAGGGCCAGCAGCCCGAGCACGAGCTCGTTGAAACCGAGGCGGCGACCCGCTCGATCCCCCTAGCCGTTGGCTCGGAGGTAGGTGACGAGGTCGTCGTAGGACCCGGGCTCGGCGGCGAAGCGGGCGTAGTCGCGGGCCAGGTCGAACCAGGGCGGGGTGCTGGGGCGGATCTCGTTGAGCCCACGGGTGAAGTCGGCCAGGGAGATCGGGCACGAGCTGTTGCTGACGATCGAGGTCTCGAGGGCGGCCGCGGCCGCCGACTCACACAGCTGGGCCAGGTCGGCGGCCGAGTACTTGTCGGTGCGGGCCGCCAGGGCGCCGACGTCCAGGTCCTCGGCCAGCGGGCGGCCGTCGAGCACCGCCCCGATGATGGCCTCGCGGGCCAGCAGGTCGGGGGGCAGCACCAGCAGGCGGTGGTCGAGCCGGCCGGGCCGGCGCAGCAGGGCGTCGACGTCCCATGGCTGCTCGGTGGCGGCGACCACGAACACCTCCTCGTGCTCCTCGCTGGCGCTGTAGAGCTCGGCCACCAGCTGGTCGACCACCCCCCGCCCGATCGAGTGGCGACGGCCGGCCCGGCGGGGGCCGATGGCGTCGAGCTGGTCCAGGTAGAGCAGGCATGGCGCGCTGGCCCGGGCGGTCTCGAAGATCTCGTGGACACTGCGCCGGCTGTAGCCGAGCCACATGTCGACCACATGGGCCAGGTCGATCCGGAGGAAGCCGGCCCGCAGCTCCCCGGCCAGGGCCCTGGCCAGGAACGTCTTGCCGCAGCCGGGCGGCCCGTACATCAGCAGGCCGCCGCGCAGGGACCGGCCGAACAGCCGCCGCATCTGCGGGTCGCGCAGCGGGGACAGGAAGGCGGTCGACAGCCAGCGCTTGATCGCCGGCATGCCGCCGACGTCGGCCAGGGTGGTCCGCGGCTCCTCGACCTCGCCGAGGACCCACTGGTCGAGCGTGGCCCCCCGGTGCTGGGGCTCGGCCGGGGCGGCGGCGGGGAACGGGGCTCTTCCCGCGGTCGGGGCCGCGGGGAGGGCGGCGGTGGCCCGGTCGGCCAGCTCGACGGCCTCGCGCTGGCCGGGGTCGAGGGCGAGCACGGCCGAGCTGTGCTCCAGCGACTCGGCCGGCCGGCCCGCGTCCAGCAGCAGGGTGGCGACATGCAGGCGCAGGGCCAGGTTGTCGGGCACGGCCTCGACCGCGGCCCGTAGACCGGCAAGCAGCTCAGGGTCGACCGGCATGGCGGCAACAGTATGGCAAGGCCGCCCCCCTGATGCCCAAACGTCCGGATCGGCCGGACGCCGGGACAGCGGCGAAATGGTGATTACAGTATTACGATGTGTTGGACCCACTCGGGAGGGAGGCGACATGAGCTCCATCCAGTTCGTCGACGCGTTGCTGGCCGATGCCGACCGCGACCAGCGGGCCGACCCCGGACCGTCCGACGAGGAGGCGCTCGACGCCTACTCCCAGGTGGTCTCCGGTGTCGCCGAGCGGGTGATCGGCTCGGTGGCCAGCCTGCGGATCAGCCGCCGGCTGTCCGGGGGCCGCCAGGCGCAGGGCTCCGGCTCGGCGGCGGCGATCACCCCGGACGGCTTCCTGGTCACCTCGGCCCACGTGGTCGAGGGGACCGACAAGGGCCGGGCCTCGATGGCCGACGGCCG
>DATENJ010000539.1:0-7199 GCA_035275125.1 Actinomycetes bacterium
CGCGATGTTCCTCCACATGCTGATCACCAACGAGGCGTTCCAGTGGCGCTTCATGCTCGACAACATGTTCCGCCCGCCGGTCATCGAGGGTGTGCGGACAACGCTCCTGCTGACCGTGCTGGCGATGGTCATCGGGGTGACGCTCGGGATCGTGATCGCCATGATGCGGCTGTCCCCGAACCCGATCCTGTCCGGGGCGGCCTGGCTCTACACCTGGTTCTTCCGCGCCGTGCCACGGATCGTGCTGCTGATCCTGTTCGGCAACCTGGGCATCCTGTACGGCCGCTACGAGGTCGGGCTGCCCTTCGACCACCAGATCGGCAACCTGGTCGGGATCGACCTCGACGCCCGCTTCTTCGGCCTCGACGCCCGCACCATCCTGACCGGCTTCATGGCCGGCCTCCTGGGGCTGGCCCTGTCCGAGGCCGCCTACATGGCCGAGATCGTGCGGGCGGGCATGAAGGCGGTCGACCCGGGCCAGCAGGAGGCGGCCCACGCCCTCGGCATGGGGCGCGGGTCGACGCTGCGCCGGATCGTCCTGCCCCAGGCGATGCGGGTGATCGTCCCGCCGACCGGCAACGAGACGATCGCGATGCTCAAGGACACCTCGCTGGTCGCCTTCGTCCCGGTCACCAACGAGCTGTTCTTCCAGCTCCAGGCGATCGGCACCCGCACCTTCCAGGTCTTCCCGATGCTGATCGCGGCCTGCCTGTGGTACCTGGCCCTGACCAGCGTGCTGATGATTGGCCAGTTCTATGTCGAGCGGTACTTCAGCAAGGGGTTCGGCACCGGACAGGCACGGGCCAAGGCGCAGGTGGAGGCTATCGGACATGGACACTGAGCTCGACGGCAGGGCCGCCACCGCTCCCGGGGACGGGACCCCGATGGTCAGGGCCGAGGCGGTCCACAAGCGCTTCGGCAGCCTTGAGGTGCTCAAGGGCATCGACATGGAGGTGCTGCCCCGCCAGGTGGTGGTCCTGCTCGGCGCCTCCGGCTCCGGCAAGTCGACCTTCCTGCGCTGCATCAACCACCTGGAGAAGATCAACGCCGGCCGGCTCTGGGTCGACGGGAACCTGGTCGGCTACCGGCAGGAGGGCGACAAGCTCTACGAGCTGAAGGAACGGGAGATCTCCAAGTCGCGGGCCGAGATCGGCATGGTGTTCCAGCGGTTCAACCTGTTCCCCCACATGACCTCGCTTGAGAACATCTGCGAGGCGCCCTGCCAGGTCAGGAAGGTGTCCAAGGACGCGGCCAGGACCAGGGCCCGGCAGCTGCTGGACCAGGTCGGGCTGGCCGACAAGGCCGACGTCTACCCGGCCCAGCTGTCCGGCGGCCAGCAGCAGCGGGTGGCGATCGCCCGCGCCCTGGCCATGGACCCCAAGCTGATGCTGTTCGACGAGCCGACCAGCGCGCTGGACCCCGAGCTGGTCGGCGACGTCCTTGAGGCGATGAAGCAGCTGGCCAAGGACGGTATGACCATGATCGTGGTCACCCACGAGATGGGCTTCGCCCGCGAGGTCGGCGACCAGGTGGTCTTCATGGACCAGGGCGTTGTGGTCGAGAAGGGCGTGCCGGCCGAGGTGTTCGCCAACCCCCAGCACGACCGGACCAAGTCGTTCCTGAGCAGGATCCTGTAGGCAGGCCGCCCCCTCACGCCGTCCCGGGCCCGACATGGGTGTCGACCTCGTAGTGGGCGGTGGTGAGCTCGCGCTCGACCAGGTACCGGTCGTCCTCGGGGTAGAAGACGGCCGTCCCGGGGTCGTCGCCGGCGAACGCCTTGACGGCCTCCAGCGAGTCCCAAAGCGTGAACATCACGAACTCGGTGCGGTCGCCGACGTCGCGGCGGAGCATCCAGACGCCCTGGTTGCCGGGGGTCCCGGCGTAGCCGGCCACGCCGGTGTCCTGCATGTAGTGGGCGTAGGCGTCGCCGTCGCGCCGGCGGACGGCGCCCTTCCAGATCCTGGCGATCATGGTTCCTCCTTCGCGGGGTGCGGGTCGTGATGCGGCGCCAGCAGGTCATCGAGGTGCTGCGGGCGGCGCTGCTGCCGCTGGCGTATGTCAACGCGGCCTGGCTGGGCGGCTCGGACGCGTTCGGGCGGGCCGACGAGCTGTCCGACGTCGACCTCCAGGTGGACGTGGACGACGGGTATGTGGCCGCCACCTTCGGCGCGGTCGAGGCCGCCCTGGCCGCCGCCTCGCCGATCGTGGCCCGGCTGGTGATGCCGATGCCGACCTGGCACGGCCACGCCCAGCGGTTCTACCGGCTCCGCGACACGGCCGAGACGACCGCCGTCGACGTGGTCGTGTTCGAGCGTTCCGACCCCCGCCGCTACTACAACCAGCCCGAGCGGCACGGCCACCCGCGGGTCCTGTTCGACCGGACCGGGGTCGTCCGCCCCGCCCCGCTCGACCCCGGCGAGCTGGCCCGGACCCTGGCCCGGACGGTCGCCGGCATCCGCGACCGGCTGGCGTTCACCCTGCCCCAGGTGGCCAAGGACGTCCGCCGCGGCGACGCCCTTGCCGCCCTGGACAGCTACCACCGCCACGTGCTGGCGCCGCTGGTCACCCTGTACCGGGTCCGCCACGCCCCGGCCCGGCACGACTTCGGCGCCCGCTACGCCGGCGACGACCTGCCCGCCGAGGTCCGCGACACCCTGGTCGAGCTGTCGTTCGTGGCCGGCCTCGACGACCTGGCGGCCAAGCTCCCCCGGGCCGAGCGGCTGCTCCGCGACCTCCTGGACCAGCTCGGCTAGAACGGGAACGGCCGGGTGCCGGCCTGCACCGTCACCCACTTGAGGTCGGTGAACTCGTCGACCGCGGCCTGGCCGCCGAAGCGGCCCCAGCCGCTGTCCTTGACCCCGCCGAACGGCATCTGCGGCTCGTCGTGGACCGGCTGGTCGTTGACGTGGACAATGCCGGCCTGGAGCTGGTCGGCCAGGGCCAGCCCGCGGTCGGGGTCGCCGGTCAGGATCCCGGCGGCCAGCCCGTAGGCGGTGTCGTTGGCCCGGGCCACGGCCGCCTCGGCGCCGTCGACGACCTCGACGGTGGCCACCGGCCCGAACGTCTCGAGCCGGGCCAGCTCGCTGTCGGCGGGCACGTCGGCCAGCAGGGTCGCCTGGAAGGCGTTCCCGACCCGCTCGCCGCCGGCCAGCACCCTGGCGCCCCCGGCGACCGCCTCGGCAACCCGGCCGGCCACGGTGTCGAGGGCGCGGCGGTTGATCAGCGGCCCGATGACGGTGCCGGCCTCCGACGGGTCGCCGACCTTGAGCCCGGCCGTCTTGGCGGCCAGGCGCTCGGTGTAGGCGTCGGCGATCCGCCGGTCGACGAACAGGCGCCTGGCCGACATGCAGATCTGCCCCTGGTGCAGGAACGCCCCGAAGGCGCTGGCGTTGACGGCGTAGTCGAGGTCGGCGTCGTCCAGCACCAGCAGCGGGTTGTGGCCACCCAGCTCCAGCACCACCCGCTTGAGGTGCCGGCCGGCGGCCTCGGCCAGGGTCCGGCCGGTGGCCGTCGAGCCGGTGAAGTTGATGCGGCGGACCGCCGGGTGCTCGACCAGCTCCTGGCCGATCGGCCCGGCGTCGCCGGGGGCGTGGGTGACCACGTTGAGGGCCCCGTCGGGCAGCCCGGCCTCGGCGAAGATCTCCGCCCAGAGCAGCCCGCCGACGAGCGGGGACTCCTCCGACGGCTTGACCACGACCGTGTTGCCGAGGGCCAGGGGGGCGGCGATGGAGCGGGCGGACAGGATCAGGGCGGCGTTCCAGGGCGCGATGGCCCCGACCACCCCGACCGGCCGGCGCACCCCCATGGCCATCGCCCCCGGCAGGTCGGAGGGCAGGATCTGGCCGATGGGGCCGTAGGCCAGGGCGGCCGCCTGGCGCAGCAGGCCCGGCACGAAGCCGAGCTGGAACATGCCGAACCCGTAGATGCAGCAGCCGGTTTCGCGGGCCAGCAGGCCGGCGACCTCGTCGGCGCGGCGGTCGAGGATGTCGGCGGCGGCCAGCAGGACCCGCTGGCGCTCGGCCGGCGGCGCCTGCGACCAGGACGGGAAGGCGGCCGCGGCCGCCTCGACGGCCCGCCCTGCGTCCTCGCGGGTCCCGGCGGCGACCTGGGCCACCACCTCGCCCGACCACGGGTCGAGGTCCTCGTAGGTCGTCCCGCCGCTGGAGCCGGTCCAGTCCCCGCCGATGTAGTGCCGGTACTCGGTGGTCATCGTTGGCCTCCCGATCCCTCGCGCGACCTCGACGACCCGGATCCTATCCGGTTCGTGGGGATCCGCGATTGCGGGATTGCCCGAGATATCAATTAGCATCTTCTGCCCGAAGACAAGAGACAGCGAGATGCAACTGCCCAACGCGCCCTTCTATCGACGCTGGTCGGTCCTGTTGGCCGGCGTCATCGGGCTGGCCGCGATCGGCGCCCTGCTCGGCTGGAACGGACTGCAGCAGGTGGAGCGGGCCGCCCCCACGAGCACCGCGCCCACGGCCACCGTGGTCACCTCGACCACCACCGCGCCGACCACGACGTCGTTCGCGACGACCAGCAAGCCCGACGACGTCATCTGGGAGCGGGAGGGCAGCGACGTGGTGCGGAGCCCCGGGCTGGAGGCACCCGGCGCCTGGCGAATCGTGTGGGAGTACGACTGCACCGGCTTCGGGCACGGTGGGAACTTCAAGATCACCGGGAGCGGCGCCTTCGCCCGGGTCGACATCCAGCGGACCGAGCTCAAGGCCAATGGCCGCAATTCGTACGCCCGGGCCGGCTTCGGCCGCCTGCTGGTCGAGTCGGTCTGCGACCATTGGAAGATCACGGTCCTGGCCGGCTGACGGCGGTACCCGGCACAGCTGAGGAAAGGACGGCGCTTGGACGCGACCGCGGGCACTGGACGGCTGGCGATTGTGGGCGGGCGGGTCATCCCGGTCGCCGGCGCGCCCTTGGAGGACGGGGTCGTGCTGCTCGGCGACGGCCGGATCGAGGCGGTGGGACGCGACGTCCGCGTCCCCGACGGGGTCGAGCGGGTCGACGCCACCGGCAAGGTGGTGCTCCCCGGCCTGGTCGACGCGCACGTCCACCTGGGGGTGCACTCCGAGGGCGACGGCTGGGCCGGGCAGGACACCAACGAGCTCACCGACCCGGTGACCCCGCACGTCCGGGCGCTGGACGCCATCAACCCGGACGACCTCGGCTTCGCCGACGCGGTGGCCGGCGGGGTCCTGACCGTGAACGTCAACCCCGGGTCGGGCAACCCGATCGGCGGCCAGGCGGCCGCCATCCGCACCGCCGGGCGCACCGTCGACGAGATGGTCCTGGTCGCCCCCAGCGGCATGAAGTCGGCCCTCGGGGAGAACCCCAAGCGGGTCTACGGCGAGCGCAAGCAGCTGCCCTCGACCCGCCTTGGCACGGCCGCGGTGATCCGCGACGCGCTGGTCAAGGCGGCCAACTACCTGGCCAAGCTCGACCGCGGCGACGACCCGCCGGCCGAGCGGGACCTGCGCTGGGAGGCGCTCGGCCTGGTCCTTCGGGGCGAGATCCCCTGGCGTCAGCACTGCCACCGGGCCGACGACATCGCCACCGCGCTGCGCCTGGCCGACGAGTTCGGCTACCGCCTGGTCATCGACCACGGCACCGAGGCCGTCCTGCTCGCCGACCGCCTGGCCGAGCGGGGCGTGCCCGTCCTCATCGGCCCCCTGCTGACCTCCCGCTCCAAGGTCGAGCTGCGCAACCGCTCCCTGGCCAACCCAGGCAGGCTGGCCGCCGCCGGCGTCGAGCTGGGCATCATCACCGACCATCCGGTGGTCCCGATCCACCTCCTGCACGTCCAGGCCGCCCTGGCCGTCCGCGAGGGCCTCGACCCGGCGGTCGCGCTGCGGGCCGTCACCCTGACCCCGGCCCGGGTCCTCGGCCTCGAGGACCGCCTCGGCTCCCTTGAGCCGGGCAAGCACGCCACCCTGTGCATCTGGTCGGGCGACCCCCTCGACGCCCGCTCCCGGGTCGAGCGGGCCTGGATCGAGGGCCGCCAGGTGTTCGGCGCCGACCCCGACAGCTCGCCGTTCTGACCCCGGTCAGGCGGGCGGCAGGGCCGTTGCCGGGTCGAAGGTCGGTGTCCGGACCGCCGTGGTGGCGGCACCAAGGGGCGGGAACGGCTCGTCGGAGTAGACGCCGACGCCGAGGTCCCAGAACCGCTGGATGTCGGCCGGGCCGGCCAGGCTGTGCACGTAGGTGACGGCCCCGGCGGCCCGGAGGGCGTCGGTCAGCTCGGGCCGGTAGCGGCGGCCCTGGCGGCCGTTGGCGGCCAGGCTGAGCGACGGGTCGCGGTCGCGCCACCACATCATCACCGCCGGGACCCGGTTGCGGCGGACGAAGTCGACCACGGCCGCGTCGTCCATGCGGTTCTGGGCCTGGGAGTGGTAGAGGGCGAGGACGTAGTTGCGCACCGGGTAGTACGCCCGCAGGGCGTCCAGCTCGGCCTGGTCGGCGACGTGGGGCATGACCCGCTCCAGCAGGTCGAGCCGCCCCATGGCCGCCGCCTGGCGGACATAGGCCCGCCAGATCTCGGGCCGCGCGTACTTGGGGTCGGGGACCATGTAGACGCCGGGGTGGTCGGCCAGCAGCCGGAGCACGTCCTGGCTGCGCAGGATGGTGAGCTGGCCCCGGTAGCGGTGGCCGGCCAGCTCGGCCCAGGTCGCCTCCTGGAACGGCTTGTCGAGGCCGTAGTTGGCCTCGAGGCCGTCGTGGGCGACCAGGGCCGTCCCGTCGGCCAGGAGCACGTGGTCGCACTCGAACACCCGGAAGCCGCGGCCCAGGTTGCGCTGGAACGCCTCGAGGCTGTTGCTGTAGAGCAGGCTGTCCACCGAGCCCATGGCGTGGGCCACGAACCCGTACGGGTTGTAGCTCCCGGCCAGCGTCTCCGGCCGGAGCGCGGCCGCCCGCTGGTAGTCGAGGTCGACCGTCGTCCACCTGGAGGTGAACCGCCGCGACCCGCGGCCGAACCACAGCACGTCGTCGGCCGCCCCGGGCGCCCACCAGAGCACGTCGTCGGGCCCGTCGCCCCCGAAGTCGGCCACCAGCGGCTGGTAGCTGCCGCGCACCGCGGCCGCGGCGGTGGTGAACCGGCCGCCGGCGCCGCCGTACCAGAGCCGGTCGGCGGCCGCCCCCGGCCCGTACCAGAAGACATCGCGCCGGCCGTCGCCGTCGAAGTCGCC
>DATENJ010000540.1:0-2713 GCA_035275125.1 Actinomycetes bacterium
GTCCGCGAGCCGGGCGGCCCCCGCGGGCTCATCCCCATGTGCGTCGACCTGGACACCGGGGTGCTGATCCGCCGGGAGGCCGGCGGCGGGTTCGTGGTCGCCTGGTCGAACCCTGACGACCCGTCGTCCTGGGACACCACCGTCGACCCGAGGTTCCTCGAGCAGCTGGCCCAGCGGGTCGGCAACCGCTTCCCCCTGCTCGAGGACCTCCCCCTCGACCCGCGCCAGTGCTGGGCCGGCCTGTACCCGGAGACCCCCGACCACCACGCCGTCATCGGCCCCGACCCGCGGGTGCCGGCGATGGTGCACTGCGCCGGCTTCGGCGGGCACGGGGTGATGCACGCCCCGGCCGCCGGCCGGGCCGTGGCCGAGCTGATCACCCTCGACGATTGCCGCACCTTCGACCTCCACCCGCTGCGCCCGGCCCGGTTCGCCGAGGGCGACCTGGTCGTCGAGACGGCCGTGTTGTGACGATCGCGCTGTACTGGTAGTGCGAGTGGTTCTTCGTGGTCGCGCGCGGTTCTCGGTTGTGGTTTCTTGTCGTTCTTGATCGGAACAGGGGGGGAGGCTCGACCGTGACCGCTGAGACCGCCGACCAGGTGCCATCGGGCGAGGCAGGCTTCCAGCTCCTCGCCGACGAGCTGCCCGACCTGATCATCGTCGCCTTCGACCCGCAGCTGATGATGTGGGCCGCGACCGGCGGCGGCCTGCGCGGCCACGGCTGGACGGCAGAGGACTTCGTCGGCCTGAAGCTGCCGAGGATCGCCGGGTCGAGCCAGACCGAGGCGGTCGAGGCCTGCGCCCGGGCCGCCCTCGGCGGCCGCTGCACCGAGCTCGAGATGAGCGGCTACCAGGACCCGCGGCGGCTGTGGTCGATCACCTTCGTGCCCCTGGCCGACGCCGCCGGTGTCGTCAGCGGTGGGATGGCCCTGTGCCGCGACATCACCGAGGAGCGGCGGGCCGAGCAGCTCCTGCGGGCCAGCCAGCGCCAGCTCGCCGAGGGCGAGCGGATCGCCGAGGTCGGGAGCTGGGACTGGGACCTGGCCACCGACGAGCTGGCCCTGTCGGACGAGCTGTACCGGATCCTCGGCCTGCCCCCGGGCTCCAACCTGGCGATGAGCCCGGTGGTGGAGCGGTTGATCCACCCCCGCGACCTGGAGCGGCTCAAGGGAGAGCTGGCCCGGATGCGCACCGACCCGGCCCCCTTCTGCTTCGAGCAGCGGATCATGCGCACCGACGGCACCGTCCGCACGGTCATGGCCCGCGGCGAGGGCATCGTCGGCGAGGACGGGCAGGTGGAGCGGTTCATCGGCACCGGCCAGGACATCACCGAGCGCCGCCGGGCCGACGCCGAGCGCCGCCGGCTGCTCAACCGGGTCTACGAGGCCCAGGAGGGCCAGGACCGGCGACTGGCCGCCGACCTGCACGACGGGCACGTCCAGAGCCTGGCCGCGATCGGGTTCAAGCTGGAGCAGGCCCGGCTGCGTCTGGGGGCCAGCGGCTCGCCCGAGGTCGACGAGCTGCTCTGGCAGGTCACCAAGGACCTGTCGGCCGAGGTGACCAGCCTGCGCCGGACCATCGGCCGGCTGCGTCCCCTGGTGCTGGTGGAGGACGGCCTTGAGGCCGCCCTGCGCGAGGAGGCCAAGTCGGCCTGCAACCGGGCCGCCCTCGTCTCCTGCGAGGTCACCTCGGAGCTGGAAGGGCGGCTCGACCCGGTGGTGGAAACAGCCCTGTTCCGGGTCGCCCAGCAGGCCCTGGCCAACGTGGTCGACCACGCCGGGGCGACCCACGCCCTGGTCGCGATCGAGTGCTCGGGCAGGCGCGTGACCCTGCGGGTCAGCGACGACGGCTGCGGCTTCGACCCCGACCACGTCCAGGTGCTGGCGGACATCGCCCACTTCGGCCTGATCGCCATGCGGGAGCGGGTCGAGGCCCTCGGCGGCCGCTTCCGGGTCATCACGACGCCCGGCGACGGGACGGTGGTGGAGGCCAGGCTGTCGGTGACCGACCCGATCGAGAGGTGGGAGCTATGACCCTGCCCCGGCTGCTGGTGGTCGACGACCACGACATGCTCCGGCAGGCCCTGGTCGAGCTGCTGCGCCAGGCCGGCTTCGACATCGTCGGCGAGGCCGCCGACGGCGCCGACGCGGTCGCCATGGCCAAGCAGCTGGAGCCCGACGTCGTCCTGATGGACCTGCGTATGCCGGTCCTCGGCGGCCTTGACGCCACCCGCCTGATCAAGGACGCCTGCCCGGCCGTCCAGGTGGTCCTGCTCACCGCCTTCGACGGCCCGGCCCTCGAGCAGCAGGCCGACGAGGCTGGCTGCTTCGCCTTCCTGGTCAAGGGCGGTCCTCCTGGCGACCTGCGCCTGGCCCTCCATCAGGCCGTCGCCGCCCGCCGCGCCCTGCTGTCCGGGTCACCGGCCGTCGACGCCTAGGCGGGCCTCAAGGCCCAGAAAGCGACCAAGGTCGGCCGCCTCGGCCTCGAGGGCTGGGCGGGTCCGGCGGGGGAGGCGGGCGGCGAACGGCTCGACGGTCACCTCCAGGCGGTCGCCCGCGCGGCGCGACCGCCAGGTGCCCACCACGCGGCCGTCGACCACCACGGCGGGGTGGATCCAGCCACCGCCGGCCTGGATCCGCCTGGCGAAGGCGGGGTCGAGGATCAGGTCCCGGTCCCGCCAGCCCAGCAGGTAG
Organism: Actinomycetes bacterium; assembly: GCA_035275125.1. Classification (GTDB taxonomy): domain Bacteria; phylum Actinomycetota; class CALGFH01; order CALGFH01; family CALGFH01; genus CALGFH01. The sequence continues at coordinate 2,694 of DATENJ010000540.1, forward strand.
TCGTCGAAGCGGCCCAGCAG
>DATENJ010000541.1:0-2040 GCA_035275125.1 Actinomycetes bacterium
GTTGCAGCTGCCCGCGCCCGAACTGGTCCTCGCGGTGCGGAGCACCGCGCTGCGCACCCTGCACCGCGACCGGCTGGTGCCGGCCGGCAGCACGCTGGTGCTGGTCGGCGACCTCGATCCGAAGGCCGCCCTCGACGCCGCCGGGACGGCCCCGGTCGGGGCCAGCTGGGGCGTCGACCTGGCCTCCAACACCGTGCTGGTGAGCGTGCCCGCCGGAGCGGGCGCGGCCTTCGTGGCCAAGGCCCGGTCGTTCGGGCCCGCCGTCCGGGTCGAGCGCACCCCGGCCGTCCACACCCAGGCCTTCTACGGCGGCCAGGCCATCTACCGCGGCGGGTCGCGCTGCTCGGCCGGGTTCATCACCCGCAGCGGCAGCGGCCGCAACTACGTGCTCACGGCCGGCCACTGCGCCAACCTGGGCGGCACCTGGACGACCTCCAGCGGGCAGACGATCGGCCCGGTGGCCGCGTCCAGCTTCCCCGGCAACGACTTCGGGGCCATCCGGATCAGCAACCCGGCCGCCCTCGACCCTCGCGGTGGCGTGCTCCACAACGGCGCCTTCCGTGACATCACCGGGGCCAGCCGGGTCCCGGTCGGCTCCTCGGCCTGCAAGACCGGGTCGACCACGGGCACGACCTGCGGCACCGTCCAGGCCTACAACGTCACCGTGAACTACGCCGAGGGCACCGTCTCCGGCCTGACCCGGACCAACATCTGCACCCAGCCGGGCGACAGCGGCGGTGCCCTGTACGCCGGCAGCCTGGCCCAGGGCGTCACCTCGGGCGGGACCATCGGCGGCTGCAGCCAGGCTGGCTTCCGCAGCTTCTTCCAGCCCGCGGACGAGGCGCTCAACGCGTTCGGGCTGACCTTGCTGTAGCTGGCCCCTGATCCATCCGGGTCGAGTGGATCCCGGTCGCTATGACGGGATCCACTCGACCGAGGTGGTCAGCTCCTCCAGGACCGCAGCGACGGGCTCGACCCCGATCCCGGGGCCGGCCGGGACCTCGAGGTGGCCGTCGCTGAGCACGAACGGGGCGGTCAGGTCCTGGCGGTAGTAGCGGTCGGAGGCCGAGGTGTCACCGGGCAGGGTGAAGCCGGGCAGGGCGGCCAGGGCGACGTTGGCGGCCCGGCCGATCCCCGTCTCCAGCATCCCGCCGCACCACAGGGGCACGCCCAGCTCCCGGCAGGCGTCGTGCAGGCGCCTGGCCTCCAGGTAGCCGCCGACCCGGCCGGCCTTGACGTTGACGATCCGGCAGGCGCCGAGGCCGACGGCGTCGACCGCCAGCTTGGCCGAGGTGATCGACTCGTCGAGGCAGACCGGGGTCTCAAGGCGCCCGGCGAGCTCGGCGTGGCCGAGCAGGTCGTCCTCGGCCAGCGGCTGCTCGATCAGCAGCAGGCCGAACCGGTCCAGCTCGGCCAGGTGGCCGGCGTCGGCCACGGTGTAGGCGGCGTTGGCGTCCACCTGGAGCAGGACCTCGTCGCCGAAGCGCTCGCGCACCGCCGCCACCGGCTCCAGGTCCCAGCCCGGCTCGATCTTCAGCTTGATACGCAGATATCCCTGATTGAGATAGTTCGCGACCCCGTCGAGCAGCTCGGCCAGCGAGCCCATGATCCCGACCGACACCCCGGCCGGGACGCGGTCGCGGGTCGCGCCCAGGTAGGTGGCCAGCGGCTCGTCCCTGGCCCGCAGCCAGGCGTCGAGCACGGCCAGCTCGAGGGCCGCCTTGGCCATGCGGTGCCCCTTCACGAAGGCCATGGCCGCGCCGGGCGCCTCCGGGTCGAGGTCCCCCACCGCGGCCACGGCCGGGACCAGGAACCGGCGCAGCACGGCGGCGGCGCCGTCGGCGTACTCGGAGGAGTAGCGCGGCTCGGCCGCGGCCACGCACTCCCCCCAGCCCTCGGCGCCGTCGGTGACGGCCCGGACCAGCAGCACGTCCCGGTCCCGCTCGACCCCGAACGAGGTCCGGAACGGCGACACCAGCGGGAGCGCGACCCGCCGCAGCTCGACCCCGGAGAGCTTCATCTGGCGCTCACCCCCGCTGG
>DATENJ010000542.1:0-3221 GCA_035275125.1 Actinomycetes bacterium
GCCGTCTGGGCCCGCCCGGCGTCGCCGGTCTCCACGGCCCACCGGAGGGCGGCGCGGATGTTGGCGTGCTCCTGGTCGCAGCGGTCCAGCCACTGGCCCTGGTCTTCGCCGGTGAGGTGGGGTTCGGCCTCCTCGGCGAGGCCGAGGAGGTGCTCGGCGTGGCGCCGGCGGACCGGGTCGAGGTCGCCGGTGGCCTCGAGCTGCTCCAGCCCGAACTCCCGGATCGTCTCCAGCATCGAGAACCGCGCCGGGAGCCCGGGCGGCTCGGTCCTGCGGATCAGCGACTGGTCGACCAGCGAGGTCAGCCCGTCGAGGGCGTCGACCCCCAGCTCCTCGGGGTCGCAGACCGCCTCGGCCGACTCGAAGGTCCAGCCGCCGGTGAAGACCGACAGCCGCGCGAACAGGCGCCGCTCGACCGGGTCGAGCAGGTCGTGGCTCCAGGCGATGGTGGCCCGCAGGGTCCGCTGGCGCTCGGGCAGGCTCCGCGACTCCGAGGTGAGGAGTGAAAGGCGCCGCTTGAGCCGGGACAGGATCTGCTCGGGCGTCAGCACCTTGGTCCGGGTGGCGGCGAGCTCGATGGCCAGGGGCAGGCCGTCCAGCCGGGCGGTGATCTCGGCCACCACCGGGGCGTTCTGCTCGGTCAGCGCGAACCGGGAGCTGGCCGCCTTGGCCCGCTCGGTGAACAGCCGCACCGCCTCGACCGCGGTGAGCGCCGACAGGTCGAGGGGGAGCCGTTCGGGGTCGGGGACGTGGAGTGGCGGGACGGCGTACTCCTGCTCGCCCCGGAGCGACAGCACGACCCGGGAGGTGACCAGCGTCCGCAGCTTCGGGGCGGCCACCAGCAGCTCCTCGATCACCGGGCCGGCCTCGGCCACCTGCTCGAAGTTGTCGACCACCTGGAGGAGCTCGCGGTGGCGGAGATGGTCCTTGACCTCGTCGAGGATGGGCCGCCCGGCCGACTCCTGGACCCCGAGGGCGTTGGCCACCGCCGCCGGGACCAGGGCGGGGTCGGTCACCGGGGCCAGGTCGACAAAGCAGGAGCCGTCCCGGTACTGGGGGAGCAGGTCGGTGGCGACCCGGAGGGCCAGGCGGGACTTCCCCGACCCTCCCGGCCCGGTGAGGGTGAGCAGGCGGGTCTGGGCGAGGAGCCGCTCGACCTCGGTGATCTCCTCTTCCCGGCCCACGAACGAGGTGAGCTGCTGCGGGAGGTTGCTCGGGCGGGCGTCGAGTGTCCGGAGCGGCGGGAAGTCGGACTCGAGCTCCTCGACGACCAGCTGGTGGAGACGCTCGGGGTCGGCCAGGCCCCGCAGGTGGTGTGGTCCCAGCTCGCGGAGGGAGGCGCCGGCGGGCAGGGCGTGCTCGACCAGTCCCCGGGTGGCGTCGGACACGACCACCTGCCCGCCGTGGGCCGCGTCGGCGATCCGGGCCGCCCGGTGCACGTCGATGCCGACGTAGTCGTCCCCGCCAAGGGTCCCCTCCCCGGTGTGGACACCCATCCGGACCCGCAGCGGCGGGCCCGGGGACCAGTCGTGGGCGGCGAGGGCCCGCTGGGCGGCGGCCGCCGCCTGGACGGCTCCGAGCGGGCTGCGGAAGGCGACGAAGAAGGCGTCCCCGTGGGTGCTGACCTCGACCCCGCCGGCCTCGGAGACGGCTCGGCGGACGATGGCCGCGTGCTCGTCCTGGACCGCCGCGTACCCGGCACCGAGGGTCTGGAGGAGACCGGTGGAGCCTTCGATGTCGGTGAACAGGAAGGTCACGGTCCCGGTGGGCAGCTCGGTCATCCGCTGACTCTATGCTGCCTGCGATCGATCGAGCACTCGACCTCGAGGAGGACAACGATGCTGCTAGAGGACAAGTCGGCCGTGGTCTACGGAGGGGCCGGCCCGGTCGGTGGTGCCGTGGCCCGTGCCTTCGCCCGCGAGGGCGCGCGGGTCTTCCTCGCCGGCCGCACCCTCGCCACCCTCGACGAGGTGGCCACCGAGATCGCCGGCTCCGGAGGGGCGGTCGAGACGGCCCAGGTCGACGCCCTCGACGAGCGGGCCGTCGACGAGCACGCCGACGCCGTGGCCGCCGAGGCCGGAGGCATCGACGTGTCCTTCAACGCCATCGGCCACGGAGATGTCCACGGCGCGCCGCTGCTCGAGATGCCGTTCGAGGACTTCGCCCGGCCGATCACGACCGCCGTGCGGTCCCAGTTCCTGACCACGAGGGCGGCGGCGCGGCACATGACCAGGCAGGGTTCGGGGGTGGTCATGGCGATCACGGCGGCCACCGCCCGCCTGGCCATCCCCGAGGTCGGCGGGACCGGCGTCACCTTCGACGTCATCGAGAGCCAGTGCCGCCAGTGGGCCTGCGAGCTGGGCAGCTACGGTGTCCGGGTGGTCTGGCTGCAGACAACCGGCCTGCCCGAGGCCCTGGCCGACATCGACGTCTGGCCGGGCTACGGCACCGGGTCGGGCGCCGGCATGACGCGGCCCGAGCTGATCGCCTGGCTGCTGGGTAGCACGCAGCTGGACCGGTTGACGTCGCTGGCCGACGTGGGCAACGTGGCCGCCTTCATGGCCTCCGACCAGGCCGGCACGATGACCGCGACCGCCGCCAACCTCACCTGCGGTCAGGTCCCGTCGAGGTGACGGCGCCTCGGGCCTCGGCCACGGCCGTCGCGAGCAGGGCCACGGCCTCCTCGACCTGACCGTCGGCGAGGTTGCCGTAGCCGAGTACCAGGCCGGGGCCGATGGCGTCGTCGCGGACCCGGTAGGTGTCCAGGTTGGCGACCCGCGTGCCGCCGGCCGCGGCCCGGTTGACCACCACGGCGCAGTCCACCGTGCCGTCGAGGAGCACCAGCAGATGCAGCCCGGCGGCCACGCCGAGGACGCGGGCGCCGGGGAGGTGCTCGCCCAGGGCCCGGACCAGCCGGTCGCGGCGCAGGCGGTAGCGCTTGCGGGCGGCGCGCAGGTGCCGGTCGTAGGCGCCGGCCTCGAGGAAGGCGGCGAAGGTGAGCTGGTCCAGGGTCGCCGGCCAGGTCAGGGTTCCGGTCGTGGCGCGCACCGGCTCGGTCCAGGCCGGTGGCGTCACCATCCAGCCGATGCCAAGCGCCGGCGAGAGCGTCTTGGAGAGCGACCCGAGCAGCACCACCCGCGAGGGGTCGGTGCCGTGCATGGTCCCGACCGGCCGGCGGTCGTAGCGGAACTCGGCGTCGTAGTCGTCCTCCAGGATCAGAC
>DATENJ010000543.1:0-5085 GCA_035275125.1 Actinomycetes bacterium
GCCACCACCCGCCCGGCCCGCGGCACGTCCGGCAGCCCCAGACCGCCCCGCGACTCGGCGTACCCCTGGTACGCGACCCGGTCCGACGCCAGCACCCTGCCCAGCAGCTCGCTGGCGGCCAGCGGCCGGTCCCGGGCCGGCAGCGCCGCCACCAGCCCGGGCAGCGCCACCAGCACGGCCACCGCCCCGCCCAGCAGCAGCCAGCGCCACCCCGAAAGCCCCCGTTCCCACCCCATCTGTCCAAGGTACGAGCCGTCCCCCGATTCCGCTGGGGCCGCGGGGGAGCCGTCAGGCGGGGGTGGTGGCGAGCTGGCGCAGGGCCGCCTGGAGGGTGGCGGCGACGGGGCCGGGGCGGCCGGCGGCGATCGGGGTGGCGTCGACCTCGACCACCGGCATGAGCTCGCGGGTGGAGCTGGAGAGGAAGGCCTCGTCGGCGGCGAGCAGGTCCTCGGCGGTGTAGACGCCTTCCAGGACCTTCAGGCCGCGGGTGGGGGCGAGGTCGCAGAGGGTGGCGCGGGTGATGCCGGCCAGGATGCCCAGGTCCAGGGAGGGCGTGAACAGGGTCTGGCCGGAGCGCCACCAGAGGTTGGCCGTCGGCGCCTCGAGCAGCTCGCCGCCCAGGCCGACCAGGACGGCGTCGTCGGCGCCGCGCGCTCTGGCCGCCCGCTGGGCGGCCATGTTGGTGGCGTAGCTGATGGTCTTGACCCCGGCCAGCAGCCACGGCGAGGCCGCCCTGAGCAGCGGGTCGGTGGCGGTGGTGAGCAGGACCAGTCGCAGCCCGCGGCCCCGCTCCAGCTCGAACGAGGCCGGGATGTCGGTGCAGATCGCGAACACCGCCGGCCCCCCGCCCCCCTCCCGGCCCTCCGGGCCCTTGGTGCAGACGATGCGCAGGACGAGGTCGCCGCCGCCGGCGGCGGCGACCGCCCGGGCGGCCAGGTCCTCGAGGCCGACGGGCAACGGCAGGTCGATGGCGCGGGCCGAGGCGGCCAGGCGGTCCAGGTGGGCCTGGAGCCGGAACGGGCGCCCGTCGTAGACGCGGAGCGCCTCGAACACCGCCTCGCCCCTGACCAGCGCCAGGTCCATCGGGTCGAGCGCCGGCCCGGCGCCGGTGACCACACCCGGGCCGGTGGCGAGGATCGCGAGGACGGCCATCGACGCTACCGGGGCAGCCGTTCCTCCAGGTAGCCGACCAGGCGGTCGAGCCCGACCCGGTCCTGGGTCATGGTGTCGCGGTCGCGGACGGTGACGGCCCGGTCGCTGAGCGAGTCGAAGTCGACGGTGACGCAGAACGGCGTGCCGATCTCGTCCTGGCGACGGTAGCGGCGGCCGATCGAGCGGGCGTCGTCGTAGTCGATCATCCAGCGCTCGCGCAGCGGGGCCGCGACCTCACGGGCCATCGGGTTGAGCTGCTCGTTGCGGGACAGGGGCAGCACGGCCACCTTGATCGGGGCCAGGCGGGGGTCAAAGCGCAGCACGGTGCGCTTCTCGGTCCCGCCCGAGGCGGTGGGTGCCTCCTCCTCGCGGTAGGCGTCGACCAGGAAAGCCAGGGCCGAGCGGTCGGCCCCGGCCGACGGCTCGACGACGTAGGGGATGTAGCGGGTGTCGGTCTCCTGGTCGTGGTAGGAGAGGTCCTGGCCGGAGAACTTCTGGTGCTGGGACAGGTCGTAGTCGGCCCGGTTGGCGATCCCCTCCAGCTCCGACCAGCCGAACGGGAACTTGTACTCGATGTCGACCGCCCGCTTGGCGTAGTGGGCCAGCTCCTCAGGGCCGTGGGGCCGCAGCCGCACGTTCTCCTCGCGCATGCCGAGGTCCAGGTACCAGGACCGGCGCTCGGCGATCCAGCGGTCCAGCCAGGCCTCGTCGGTGCCCGGCTCGACGAAGAACTCGAGCTCCATCTGCTCGAACTCGCGGGTCCGGAAGATGAAGTTCCCCGGGGTGATCTCGTTGCGGAACGCCTTGCCGATCTGGGCGATCCCGAACGGGATCTTCTTGCGGCTGACCTGCTGGATGATGGGGAAGTCGACGAAGATCCCCTGGGCCGTCTCGGGCCGCAGCCAGACCACGGCCGAGGCGTCCTCGACCGGCCCCATGAACGTCTTGAACATCAGGTTGAAGTTGCGGGGGTCGGTGAACGGCCCGCTGCCGCAGTTGGGGCACTTCAGCTCGCCGTCGGCCGGCGGCCGGCCGTGCTTGGCCTCGAACGCCTCGACCAGGTGGTCCTCGCGGAAGCGCTGGTGGCAGTTGGTGCACTCGACCAGCGGGTCGGAGAACGACTCCAGGTGCCCGGAGGCCTCCCAGACCCGGGGGGCCATGATGATCGCCGCGTCCTGGCCGACAACGTCGTCGCGCAGCTGCACGATCGAGCGCCACCAGGCCTTCTTGATGTTGTTCTTCAGCTCGACCCCGAGCGGACCGTAGTCGTAGCTCGAGCGGATCCCGCCGTAGATCTCGCTCGACTGGAAGGCGAAGCCGCGGCGCTTGGCCAGGTTGACGATCGCGTCCATTGGGTCGCTGGGCACTGAAAAACCTTCCTGTCTGCCTCCGGCGATGGCTTCGCCAGCGGTCGCGTGCTGGATCTACCGTCATGCTACCCGACGCGATCCAGACAATTTCTCCGGCTGATCAGACCCCGATCGGGTGCCAGACGGTCTTGATCTCCATGAACGCGGCGATCCAGTAGGGGTCCTGGCCCTTGGCGTCGTCCAGCCAGTCGCGGGCCGAGAGCTTCACCGGAGGGAGGACCCGCTTGACGTTCTCGGCCGCGGCCAGCTCGGCCTCGCGGTACAGGGCCAGGTCGAGGCCGGCCAGGTCGAGGGCGTCGACGTCCATGTGGGCGGCCAGGGGGCCGACCAGCTCGGCCGCGAACCCGGTGAGCAGGTTCACCACCCCGCCGGGGAGGTCGCTGGTGGCCAGCACCTCGGCCAGGGTGATGGCGGGCAGCGGCCGGGTCTCGGAGGCGACCACCACGCAGGTGTTGCCGGAGACGATCACCGGGGCCAGCCGTGACACCAGCCCGAGCAGTGACGACCCGGCCGGGGCGACCACCCCGACGACCCCGGTCGGCTCGGGCACCGAGAAGTTGAAGTAGGGCCCGGCGACCGGGTTGGCCGACCCGAACACCTGGGTCAGCTTGTCGGCCCAGCCGGCGTACCAGACCCAGCGGTCGACCGCCTTGTCGACGGTCTCGGTGGCGGCCCGCCTGGTCACCCCCTCGGCCCTGGCCACCTCCTCGACAAACTGCTCGCGCCGGCCCTCGAGCATCTCGGCCACCCGGTACAGGACCTGGCCGCGGTTGTAGGCGGTCGCCCCGCTCCAGCCGGCCACCGCCTTGCGGGCCGCCTGCACGGCGTCGCGCACATCCTTGCGCGACGCCCGGCAGGCGTTCGCCCACGGCTTGCCCTTGTCGTCGACGACCAGGTACGACCGTCCCGACTCGGTCCTGGGGAACTTGCCCCCGATGTACAGCTTGTAGGTCTTGCGCACGTCCAGCCGTTCGCCCTCGCCCACGCCGGCCTCCACCGTTGTCACTCGGGCGACCAGCATAGACTTCCCGTTGGGCCGGGGGCGGCCCGGAGGGGTGGCAATGGAGAAGACCTCGTTCTCCGGGGTGGAGCTGGCCGGGCGGGCCCGGGTCGCCCCCGAGGTGGTGCAGCGGCTGGTCGAGCTGGGGATCCTGCGGCCTGGCCCGGGAGCGGCGCCGTTCGGGCTGGGCGACGTGCGGCGGGTGCGGCTGGTGGACGCCTGTGGGCGGGCCGGGCTGTCGCTGGAGGGGATCGGGCAGGCGATCACCGACGGGCGGCTGTCGCTGGCCTTCCTCGACCTGATGGGGATCGCCGGGCGGCCGCTGACCGGGACCACCTACGCCGAGCTGTGCGACGAGCAGGCGCTGCCGATGGAGCTGGTGCTACGGGTCCACGAGGCCTCGGGGCTGGGGCGGCCGCAGCCCGACGACCAGATCCACCCGCTGGACCGGGACATGCTGGGCGCCGCCCAGCTGGGCCGGATGCTGGGGCTGGACGACGGGATCCTGATCCGGATCGCCCGGGTGTACGGGGAGAACCTGCGGCGGATCGCCCAGGCCGAGCCGGAGTTCTACCACGACCACGTCGAGGGGCCGCTGCTGGCCTCGGGCATGGACGAGCGGCAGATGCGGGAGGCGGCCTCGCAGATGAGCGACCAGCTGGCCGGGGTGGTGCAGCGGATGCTGGTGGCCATCTACACCCGGCACCAGGAGCGCTACACCGTCGACCACCTGGTCGAGCACATCGAGGCGGTGGTCACCGAGGAAGGGCCACGGCGGCCACCGGCGATGTGCTTCCTTGACCTGGCCGGCTTCACCCGCCTGACCGAGGAGCGGGGCGACCGGGCGGCGGCGGCGCTCGCCGCCAGCCTGGCCGACCTGGTCGAGCGGGTCTCGCTCCCCCACGGCGGCCAGCCGGTCAAGTGGCTCGGCGACGGGGTCATGTTCCACTTCAAGCGGCCCGGGCAGGCGGTGGTGGCGGCCCTTGAGATGGTGGAGCGGACCCCCCAGGCCGGGCTGCCGCCGGCCCACGTCGGCCTGCACGCCGGGCCGGTGGTGTTCCAGGACGGCGACTACTTCGGGCGCACCGTCAACCTGGCCGCCCGGATCGCCGGCCACGCCGGGCCCGGCCAGGTGCTGGTCACCGACCAGGTGGTGGCCGAGTGCGGCGACGGCCCGGTGGCCTTCGAGCCGATCGGCGTGGTGCCGCTCAAGGGCGTGGCCGACCCGGTGCCGCTGCACCGCGCCCACCAGGCCCCCGGCGGATGAGCCGCGAGCTCCTGGTGGCCGGCGCCGACGGCAGCCCGATCGCGGTGACCGACGAGGGGCAGGGACCGTCGGTCCTGCTGCTGCACCCCGGCTCCGCCGACCGGTCGTCCTGGGCCAGGGTGGCGGCGGCGCTGGCGGCGCGCTTCCGGGTCCTGCGCTTCGACCGCTGGACCTACCGCGACGGCCACGCCACCGCCACCCCGGCAGGGGCGGACACGATGGCCGCCGAGGTCGGGGACGTGCTCGCGGTGGCGGCCGCGGTCGGGGACAGGCCGCTGCTGGTGGGCCACTCCTCC
>DATENJ010000544.1:0-3271 GCA_035275125.1 Actinomycetes bacterium
GCACCGGCGGCGCCGACTGCCATGAGGCGGCACGACCTCCGGGGGCGGGGCCTAGCAGGGGCGGGGGTCGTACGGGCGGAGGTCTGGAACGGCCTTCTTTGATGGCTTCTTGGCGTCCGAACCGCCGCCCGAACTCGACCCGCCGTCCGAGGAACCAGCCGTGCTCGACCCGCCGCCCGGGCCGGCGGTGGTGCCTGAGCCGCCTGTCGTGGCTGATGCGGACGGGGTGAGGGGGCGGATGCCGGTGAAGCCGGGGCCCAGGATGAGGGTGAGGTTGGGGGGGGTGAGGGTGGGGTCTTCGATGAGGCGGGCGCCGCTGGGGAGGGTGGTGGCGAGGGTCTTGGCGTCGGCGAGGCGGCCGGGGGCGTAGGCGATCTGGGATCTCGAGAGGTCGGCCGTGGGGGCGTTGCCGACGGTGGTGATGCGGTACCCGGAGCGGCGGAGCTGGGTGGCCGCGGTGGCGGCCAGGCCGGGGGTGCCGAGGGCGTTCAGGACGGTGAGCTGGGTGCTGGCGGGGGCGGTGGCACCGGGGGCTGGTTCCGGGGTTGGGGGGGTGCGGCCGAGGAAGGAGTTGACCACGGTCTGGGCGTCGGGCTGCTTGAGGAGCAGGACGTCGCCGAGGGGGTGGTCGGTGCTCACGGTCACTGGGAGGGTGTAGGTGGCCAGCTTGGACGGGCTGAAGGAACGGAAGGCGGCGCCGGTGCGGATGACGTCGCTGACCCGCAGGGCGCTGTCCTTGGTGACCTCGTGGACCAGGGAGCCGACGAAGGCGTTGGCCCGGACGGGATTGGCCAGGCCCTTGGCGAGGGCGGCCTTGACCAGGGCCTGGAGGAAGGCCTGCTGGCGGCGGATGCGGCCGAGGTCGGCCCAGGGGTCGCTGTGCCAGACGCCGTCGACCTGGTAGGAGAAGTAGCGGCTGCGGGCCAGGGCGAGGGCCCGGCCGCCGTTGAGGTGGCGGCAGCCGGCCTCGCGGACGTCCAGGCCCGACTTGGAGTCCCGTGACGGGTAGGGGAAGCGGACGTCGATGCCGCCGAGGGCGTCCACGATGGCCCGGAAGCCGTCGAAGTCGATCAGCACGTAGTGGTGGATGGGGACGCCAAAGTTCTGCTCGATGGTCCTGACCAGCTGGCCCGGGCCCTGGGTGAAGGCGGCGTTGATGCGGTTCTCGGCGCCGGTGCCGGCGATCGGGACGACCAGGTCGCGGGGAATGGAGAGCATCGAGATGCGCTTGCGGGCCGGCTCGACCCTGACCACCAGGGTGGTGTCGTTCCGCTGGCCGCCGACGTCGCCGTAGCGGCCGCGGTTGTCGACGTCGAGGCTCTCACGGGAGTCGGAGCCGACCACCAGCAGGTTGAACGGGCGGCCGCTGCTCGACTTGTGCAGGCCCGGCACCTGTACCGAGCGGATCTGGCCGAAACGGTAGTGCACATAGCCGTACCCGGCCGTGGTCGCCACGACCAGGAACACGAGGAGCAGACTGCACCCCACCAGTAGCCGCCTGCGCATCCGCCGCGCCCGGGCGCGGGCGGCCCGAGAGGTTCGTACCATAGGCGGGCACGCTACCACGGCCCCAGAGGATCAGCTTCCGCCGGCGGCGAACACCCAGGCCAGCAGGCCCAGGACGATCAGGATGGCCGCGACCAGCAGCGCAATGTCGACCGTCTTCTTGTCCCGGTACCGCCGGGTCGCGTTGAACCCCATGAATGCCCCGTTCCGCCGGGATGGGTCAGAGCTCTTCCTTGCGGATGAGCTCCTCGATGTTGACGTCCTTGAAGGTGACCACCCGGACCCGGGTCACGAAGCGGGCCGGCCGGTACATGTCCCACACCCAGGCGTCGTGCAGGGTGATGTCGAAGTAGGTGTCGCCGTCCTGGTTGCGCATCTGGAGGTCGAACTTGTTGGCCAGGTAGAAGCGCCGCTCGGTCTCGATGACATACTGGAACATGCCCAGCACGTCCCGGTACTCCTGGTAGAGCTGCAGCTCCATGTCGGCCTCGTAGCGCTCGAGATCCTCAGCGCTCACTGGCGCTGCACCCTCTCCCGTGTGGCCTCGTATGCGCCCGCCGTGCTCATCGGCATTCCCCCTCTTCCTGGTCGTTCGTCACCGCCGGGTGACCGGTCGCCCACGGTGCGGCCACGCCCGTGAAGGAGTGGCGATGGTAAGCCGAGGGGCCGAGTCGGCGCAGGGCCGCCCAGTGCTCGTCGGTGCCGTAGCCCTTGTGCCGCTGGAACCCGTAGCCGCGGTAGCGGCGGGCCGCCCCGGTCATGATCTTGTCCCTGGTCACCTTGGCGATGATGCTGGCCGCGGCAACGCAGGTGGCGACCTGGTCGCCCTTCTTGACCCCGAGGACCGGAGCCGGCATCCGCGGCAGGGGGAAGCCGTCGGCCAGGGCGTAGTCGTAGCCGCCCTCCAGGTCGCGCAGGGCCCTGGCCAGCAGGGCGATGTTGGCCCGCTGGAGACCGACCCGGTCGATGGTGTCGGGGCCGATGCGGACCACGGCCACGGCCAGGGCGTGGTCCTGGATCTGGGCGGCCAGGCTGCGGCGGCGCTGAGGGGTGAGCAGCTTGGAGTCGGCCAGCCCCTGGATGGGGCAGTCCCTCGGGAGGATCACGGCGGCGGCGACCAGCGGGCCGGCGAGGCAGCCGCGGCCGGCCTCGTCGGCGCCGGCGACGAAGCGAACGCCCAACCCGCGATCGAACCGGAACAACCGCGACCCCGACGACCGCTTGCGCTTGTTAGAGGAGCCCGATGCGCTTCGGGGGCCAGTAGGTGGCGAAGGCCTGGCCGATGATCCAGTCCTCAGGGACCGGTCCCCAGAATCGGCTGTCGTCGGAAGCCCCACGGTTGTCGCCCATCATGAAGTACTGACCGGCGGGAACTGTCACTTCGTCAGGAAAGTCACAGTCCGGGCTCGATCCGCACGGCTCCGCGAACGGCTCTGACTGCCGCTTGCCGTTGAGAATGACGTGGCCGTTCTGGACCGCGATCCGGTCGCCCGGACCCGCGACGACGCGCTTGATGAAGTTCGTGTCCGCCTTCTCGGGCGTGTGTGTGTTGCACACCTGACCCTGGGGCGGCGGGGCGCCGCACTTGCCGCTCCCCTCCTCCGCGCCCGTGGGCGGGTGGAAGACCACGATGTCGCCGACCTCCGGGTGCCCGAAGCGGGCGCCGATGCGGTTGACGAGCACGCGCTGGTTCTTGATCAGCGTCGGGACCATCGACTCGCTCGGGATGCGGTACGGCTTGACGAGGAACGCCTGGATCCCGAGC
>DATENJ010000545.1:0-7599 GCA_035275125.1 Actinomycetes bacterium
ACGGTCGTCGCCCGGCTGGGCGCCCTGGCCGACGCCGGGGCCACCTGGTGTGTGCTGGCGCCGGTCGGCGGCCCCGGGGCCGAGATGCGGGCGCTGCTGGCGGCGGCCGCGCAATCAGCGCGAGAACGAATTGGTTGATCGTGAAAGCAAATTGGGACGGCCGAGACAAAGCATCGGGAAATACCTGCCGGCGCGATCTCGAACGCGAATCCTAGTCTACGTATCGTACAGATTAATAGTCTCGTTTAGCCCGCTAGGAGCATTGCACGGATCGCATGGCACGCGCAGAATCATGGTTGTTGACTCGCCCAACGCCGCTACGCGCACCCCGCCACCCCCAAGGCGGACGCGTAAGGGAGAGGAATCGCTATGTACCCGCGCACTACCGCTGTCCCTGCAACACCGGCCAGGCAACGGCCCGGCCGGGAATCGACCACCTGGTCCCGGACCCGGAACGGGCCGTCGACCACCTGGTCCTAGGCGGCCGATGGCGGTGACGTGGTGAGCGAGCCCGGGACGCTCCCCCAGAGCGTCCGGAGCTCGCTCCCACGTTCCGCCTGGCTGTTCGTCCTTGCGGTCGTGGCCGCGGCCACGGTCGTCGTCGCCCTCTACCTCCCAGGGGCCGTCCGGCAGCTGTCCGGCAGCCCCTGGGCCGACCTCCTGCAGCCGCTGCTGTACGTGGCCGGCCTGGTCGTGGCCGAGCGGTTCGTGGTCAAGGTGCCGCTGCGCAACCACCGCTTCTCGGTGGGCGTGTGCGACATGGTGATCGTGCTCGGGGTGGTCTTCCTCGACCCGCCGGTGCTGGTGATCGCCACCGGCGCCGGGATCGCCGTCAGCCAGCTGCTGTTCGAGCAGCATCCGGTCAAGCGGCTGTTCAACGTGCCTCAGTACGTGCTGTCGGTGGCGGTGGCCGCCGCCGTCGCCGCCGGCCTGGTCGACCTGCTCCAGCGCTCGGACCTGTTCGGGGGCCAGCTCGAGCCGGGCGCCTTCCGGCCGGCCCTCGCCGTCGTCTGGGTCCTCGCCATGGCCGGCTTCTTCCTGGTCAACCACTCGCTGGTCAGCACCGTGGTGAGCCTCTCGACCGGCCAGGGGTTCGTGCAGAGCTGGCTGCGGGCGGCCCCGGTGGCGGCCGCCGACTGGGCCGCCAGCATCGCCTACGGCCTGATCATCGCCGCCCTGCTGGTCCACGACCAGGCGCTGCTGCCGCTGCTGATCGTGCCCATCGGCCTGACCTTCCTCGGCAACCGGGCCTGGGCCCGCAGCCTGGCCCAGGGCCAGCGGATGCACTCGCTGTACGCGGCCGGCCGGGCCCTGTCCAACCGGCTGGGCGACACCCGCGCCTGGGAGGTCTTCGCCCGGCAGGTGGCCGACGTGCTCAACTGCGAAGGGGCGGCCGTCTTCCTGGGCCGCGACGAGGACGGCGCCCTCGACGTCATCTCCACTGTCGGCAGCGAGCGGCTGACCGTGCCGCCGTCCAAGGCCGCCTGGGAGCAGGCGGCCAGGGGCTGGGCGACCCGCGCCGGCTGGTCCCGCCACACCATGGTCCCGATGGAGGCCGACGGCGAGATCGTCGGCTACGCGGCCGCCTTCGGCCCCCGGGTCGACGAGGACTTCACCGGCGACGACACCGAGACCCTGCTCACCCTGGCCAACCAGGGGGCGGCGGCGCTGGTCAACGAGGAGCTGTACCGGACGGCCGAGAGCGAGCGGGCCCAGCTCCTCGACATCGTCGAGCACTCCTCGGACGGCATCTACACCGTCGGGGGCGACCGCACCGTCAAGTCCTGGAACGCGGCCATGGTCGCCCTCACCGGCTACCAGGAGGACGAGGCGGTGGGGCAGAAATGCTTCAACCTGCTCCGGGCCCGCGACGGCGACGGCGTCGACATGTGCGCCGCCGACTGCCCCATCCTGGCCGCCGCCGACTCCGGCCACGAGGAGGTCCGCGACGCCTCGGTGCTGAACAAGGAGGGGCTGGCCCGCTGGATCCGCTACGCCCACGCCCCGGTGATTGTCGGCGACGGGCAGATGGACACCGACGTGGTGGTGGTCCGCGACGTCACCCGCGAACGCCAGACCGACGAGCTCAAGGCCGACTTCGTGGCCAGCGTCTCCCACGAGCTGCGGACCCCGCTCACCCCCATCAAGGGCTTCCTGATGACGCTGCTGCGCGAGGACCGCGACTTCGCCCAGGACCGGCGGCGCGAGTACTACAAGCTGATGCTGATGCAGTCCCAGCGCCTTGAACGCCTGATCGAGGACCTGCTCGAGGTGACCCGCCTTGAGGCGGGGGCCGGCCTGGTCGACGCGACCGCGATCGACGCCGTCGACCTGGTCCGCCAGGTGGTGGACCGCTTCACCAGCGAGGACCCGGACCGCACGGTGCACGTGGTCGCCCCCGACCACGCCGTCTACTGCCGCGGCGACTGGATGCGGATCGACCAGGTGCTCGGCAACCTGCTCTCCAACGCCCTGCGCTACGCCCCGCCGCACGAGCCGGTCGAGGTCCGCCTCGTCCCCCAGGGCCGCGAGGTGGTGTTCGAGGTCCGCGACTGGGGGCCCGGCATCCCGATCGACGAGCAGTCGCGGATCTTCGAGCGCTTCCACCGGGTCGGCCACTACATGACCAGGGAGCCGGGCGGCGCCGGCCTCGGCCTGTACCTGGCCAAGCGCCTGGTCGAGGCCATGGGCGGCCGCATCTGGGTGTCGAGCCGCCTCGGCCACGGCTCGGTCTTCTCCTTCGCCCTCCCGGCCGAGCCCAGCCTCAACGCGGTCGCCACCCGCGACCGCCACACCGGCTGAACGGCCGGTCGGTATCCTCTTGGCGCTGCGTGCCGCCCACCGGAGGGCGGCCATGGACGCGAGGAGGCGTGCTTGCAGCGACGGGTGATCATCATGGGGGCCGCCGGCCGCGACTTCCACAACTTCAACAGCGCCTTCCGCGGCGACCCGGCCACCGAGGTGGTGGCGTTCACCGCCACCCAGATCCCCTACATCGACGACCGGACCTACCCGGCCGCCCTGGCCGGTCCCGCCTACCCGCAGGGGATCCCGATCTTCCCCGAGGAGCGGCTGGAGGACCTGATCGCCGCCAAGGACGTGCACGAGGTGGTGTTCAGCTACTCCGACGTCCGCCACGTCGACGTGATGCATGTCGCCTCGAGGGTTCTGGCCGCCGGGGCCGACTTCCGGCTGCTCGGGCCGCGCCAGACCGAGCTGGTGGCGGCGGTGCCGGTGGTGGCCGTGTGCGCCGTCCGCACCGGGGCCGGCAAGTCCCAGACCACCCGCCGGGTGGCCGAGATCCTGCGCGCCGCCGGCCGCAAGGTGGTGGCCGTGCGCCACCCGATGCCCTACGGCGACCTGGCCAGCCAGGCCGTGCAGCGGTTCACCACCGTCGACGACCTGGTCGCGGCCCGCGCCACCATCGAGGAGCGGGAGGAGTACGAGCCGCATCTGGCCGCCGGCACGGTCGTGTACGCCGGGGTCGACTACCACGCCATCCTGGAGCGGGCCCAGGCCGAGGCCGACGTGCTGCTGTGGGACGGCGGCAACAACGACCTGCCGTTCTTCCGGCCCGACCTGCACATCGTGGTCGCCGACCCGCTGCGGGCCGGGCACGAGTCCAGCTACCACCCGGGCGAGGCCAACGCCCGAGCCGCCGACGTGCTGGTCATCAACAAGGTCGACGAGGCCACCGCCGAGCAGGTGGCCACCCTCGAGGAGCACCTCAAGCAGCTCAACGCGGGCGCGGTGGTGGTCAAGGCGGCCAGCCCGGTCCGGGTCGAGGACCCCGAGCTGGTCACCGGCAAGCGGGTCCTGGTGGTCGAGGACGGCCCGACCCTGACCCACGGCGAGATGAGCTACGGCGCCGGGGTGGTCGCGGCCCGACGCCTGGGCGCCGCCGAGATCGTCGACCCCCGCCCCTACCTGGTCGGCTCCCTGGCCGAGGTGTACGAGCGCTACCCCCACATCGGCGCCCTGGTCCCGGCCATGGGCTACTCCGACGCCCAGATCCGCGAGCTGGAGACCGTCATCAACCAGGCCCCGGTGGACGCTGTGGTCATCGGCACCCCGATCGACCTGCGCGGCATCGCCACCATCACCCACCCGGCGACCCGGGTCCGCTACGACCTGGTCGAGCAGGGCCAGCCCGACCTGGCCGCCGTCCTCGGCCCCGTCATCAACCCCAAGGAGCCCGCTCGATGACCTCCGATTCATTGAGTTCCGACGCCCAGACCGGCGACTACCGCAGCTTCCTCGAGACCCAGCCCGTGGCCACCCTGCGCGACTGGGCCCTCGAGGTGGCCAAGGACAAGCACGACGTCGGCTTCTACTGGGAGGTGGCCAAGCACCTGCCCGACACCCAGGAGGCCAACCTCGACTGGGCCACCTACGACCCGATCGACGCCATCCGTGAGATCGGCCACCTGGTCAGGCACTTCCGCGAGGAGGCGGCCGACCCCGAGGTGGCCGACCTGCTCCGCATCCGCTACGTCGACTACCTGGTCGAGCACGCCGACGACCGGAGGTTCGACCGACGGACTGGCTCTGGTCACCCGACGACTGGCTGAGCCGCCTCCTCCTCCAGCGGGGGCTGGCCGCCGTCTACCTGGTCGCCTTCCTGGTGACGGCCAACCAGTTCCGCCCGCTGCTGGGGGAGCGGGGCCTCCAGCCGGCACCCCGGTTCCTGGCCGTCGTCCCGTTCCGCCGGGCGCCGAGCATCTTCCAGCTCCACTACTCGGACCGGTTCCTGACCCTGGTCGCCTGGGCCGGCGCCGGGCTGGCCGCGGCCGCCCTCGCCGGCCTCCCGGACGCCGGGCCGGCCTTGGTGCCGGTGGCCGTCTGGCTGGCCCTGTGGGTGCTGTACCTGTCGATCGTCAACGTCGGCCAGACGTTCTACGGCTTCGGCTGGGAGACGCTGCTGCTCGAGGCCGGCTTCCTGGCCATCTTCCTCGGCCCCGCCTCCACCGCCCCGCCAACCCTGGTGCTGTGGCTGTACCGCTGGCTGCTGTTCCGGGTCGAGTTCGGGGCCGGGCTGATCAAGCTCCGCGGCGACCGCTGCTGGCGTGACCTCACCTGCCTCGACTACCACCACGAGACCCAGCCCCTCCCGGGCCCGTTGAGCTGGTTCTTCCACCACCTGCCGGCGCGCCTCCACAAGGCCGAGGTGCTGGCCAACCACGCCACCCAGCTGGTGGTGCCGTTCGGTCTGTTCGCCCCCCAGCCGGTGGCCACCGTCGCCGCACTGGTCATCATCGTCACCCAGACGTGGCTGCTGGTCAGCGGCAACTTCTCCTGGCTCAACCTGATCACTGTCGTGCTGGCCACCGCCGCCCTCGACGGCCGCTTCCTCGGCGCCGTCCTGCCCGTCGACCCGCCGGCCACGCTGGCCATCCCGGCCGGCTGGCAGCAGGCCGCCGTGGTCGCCCTGACCGTGGCGGTCGCCGCCCTCAGTGTCCGGCCGGCCCGCAACCTGCTCGGCCGGCGCCAGCTCATGAACGCCAGCTTCGACCCCCTGCGCCTGGTCAACACCTACGGCGCGTTCGGCGCCATCACCCGGGTCCGCCGCGAGGTCGTGCTCGAAGGCACCGACGACCCCACCCCCGGCCCCGCCACCATCTGGCGCGAGTACCAGTTCAAGGCCAAGCCCGGCGACCCGCACCGCCGCCCTCGCCAGGTCGCCCCCTACCACCTGCGCCTCGACTGGCTGGCATGGTTCGCGGCCATGTCGCCCCCCTCGGCCCACCCCTGGATGGTCGAGCTGGTGAGGAGACTCCTCCAGAACGACCCGGCGACCCTCAAGCTGCTCGGCCCCAACCCGTTCCCCGACAGCCCGCCGACCCTGGTCCGGGCCCGCCTCTACCGCTACCGCTTCACCACCGCGGCCGAACGCCGCGCCAGCGGCGCCTGGTGGTCCCGCCAGCTGGTCGGCGAGTATCTCCCACCGCTGCGCCTCGACCCGGTCAGCGGGGGGCCAGCTCGTCCGCCAGGGCGCCCAGGAACAGGCCGACGTCGGTGACCACGCCGGTGGCCTGGGCCGAGCCGCGGTCGGCGAGCTTGGTGACGGTCGCGGGATTGATGTCGACACAGACCAGCGGGACCGAGGCTGGCAGGAGGTTGCCGGTGGCGATCGAGTGGAGCATCGAGGCGACCATCAGGGCGTAGCCGACCCCGGGGAGCAGAGAGCGCATCTGGCGCTGGGCCTCGACCACGTCGGTGACGGTGTCGGGCAGGGGGCCGTCGTCGCGGACCGAGCCGCCGAGGACGAAGTCGACGCCGTGCTGGACGCAGGCGTGCATGATCCCGGACCTGAGCACGCCCTGCTCGACCGCCTTGGCGATCGAGCCGCAGCGGCGGATGGTGTTGAGGGCCCGGATATGGTGCTCGTGGCCGTGCTCGACCCCGATCCCCTCGGCCAGGTTGACCCCGAGCGAGGTGCCGTACAGGGCGCCCTCGATGTCGTGGGTGGCCAGGGCGTTGCCGGCGAACAGCACGTCCATGTAGCCGGCCTCGATCAGCCGGACCACCGAGGGCCCGGCGCCGGTGTGGACCACCGCCGGCCCGCCGACCCACAGGAGCTTCTCGCCCCGCTCCTTGGTCGCCCGCATGGCCCCGGCGACCCGGCGCACGATCAGCCCCTGGGGCTTCTCGCTGGACACCTGGGAGGACATGAACTCGAAGACCTCGCCGGTGCGGCCCCGGTCCAGCGGCTGGACCCGGATGCCCTGGCTGCCCACCACCACCTGCTCGCCCTTGACCACGTCCGACATGGGCACGGTGCGGGCCCGGCGCTCGCGGACCACGATCGCGCAGTCCATCTCCGGGTTGTCGACCTGGACCCAGGCGCCGCCGACCCGGACCTCGGTCTCCAGATTTGTCGAGGAGTAGAAGCCGTCGGGCAGGACCCCGTCCATCTCGGCCGCGACCAGGGTCGCGTCGCCGGTCTCCAGGCGCTGCATGCCAAGGCCCATGAGCGACTGGACCAGCTCCTCCAGCCGCTCGGGGTCGTCGGTGCAGATCTGGAGGCGGGCGTACGACGGATCGACCGGGGTCCGGCCGACGTCGAACCGTTCGATCTCGTAGCTGCCGTGCGCCTCCAGGACCTGGTCAAGGATGCGGGTGAACAGCATGGAGTCGATGATGTGACCGCGGATCTCCAGGGTGTCCTTGTGGGGCATCGGCGTGGAGGTCATGGCTCCTCGGTGCGGGTCGCGGGTCGTGGCGGACGGCCGATTGTCGCACGCCCGCAGGTAGACTGGCCGCGATGATCGACCTGCGCTCCGACACCTTCACCCGCCCGACGCCGGCGATGCGCCGGGCCATGGCCGAGGCCGAGGTCGGCGACGACGTCTGGGGCGAGGACCCGACGATCAAGCGGCTGGAGGCGGCGGTGGCCGAGCGCCTCGGCCACGAGGCCGCCCTGTACGTCCCCTCGGGCACCATGGGCAACCAGATCTGCCTGCGCCTGGCCGGCCCGCCCGGGACCGAGGTCCTG
Organism: Actinomycetes bacterium; assembly: GCA_035275125.1. Taxonomy (GTDB): domain Bacteria; phylum Actinomycetota; class CALGFH01; order CALGFH01; family CALGFH01; genus CALGFH01. Next base: position 7,496 of record DATENJ010000545.1, read on the forward strand.
GCCAACGAGGACAACCACATCCTGTGGTACGAGGCCGCGGCCGCCCCGGTGCTCAGCGGCGTCCAGCTCCACCCGGTGCCCGGCGCCCGGGGGGTGCTGGACCC
>DATENJ010000546.1:0-2598 GCA_035275125.1 Actinomycetes bacterium
CGACACCGCCACCGAGCCCGCCGACGCCCCCGCCGACGGGGACCGGGCCGAGGCCAGGGAGCAGGGCGGCCGTGGCCGCTCGGGCGGCTCGGAGCGCTCGACCCGCCTGGAGACCCGCTCCAAGCGTGAGGGCGCCCGCCAGGCCGACAAGGGCCGCCGGCGCCGCCCCTCGGGCCTGACCGAGGAGCAGAAGCGGATCCTCCGCGAGGAGGGGCCGGACCGCCGCATGGTCGTCACCGAGGGCGCGGAGCGGACCCAGATCGGCGTGCTCGAGGGCCAGACCCTGGTCGAGCACTACGTGACCCGCAAGGCCGGCCGCTCAATGGTCGGCAACATCTACCTCGGCCGGGTCCAGAACGTCCTGCCCGGCATGGAGGCCGCCTTCGTCGACATCGGCCGAGGCCGCAACGCGGTCCTGTACGCCGGCGAGGTCAACTACAACGAGGAGGACCTGGACGGCGAGGCCCCCAGGATCGAGAAGGTCCTCAAGGCCGGCCAGCCCGTGCTCGTCCAGGTCACCAAGGACCCGATCGGGGCCAAGGGGGCGCGCCTCACCGCCCAGGTCTCCCTGGCCGGCCGCTACCTGGTCCTCCAGCCCGAGGACAACACCTTCGGCATCTCGCGCCGGCTGCCCGAGGCCGAGCGGTCGCGGCTGCGCGACATCCTCAAGGAGGTCAGGCCCAAGGGCCTCGGCCTGATCGTCCGCACCGCCGCCGAGGGTGCCAGCGCCGACGACCTCCGGGCCGACCTGGCCCGCCTCCAGGCCCGCTGGGAGACGGTCGAGCGCAAGGCCAAGAAGGCCTCAGCCCCGGCCGTCATCTACTCCGAGCCCGAGCTGGTCGTGCGGGTCATCCGCGACATCTTCTCGCCCGACTTCGTCGAGCTGGTGGTCGACGGCGACGACCTCTACCAGCGGGTCGAGGAGTACCTGACCGAGGTCGCGCCCGACCTGCTGCCCAAGCTCCGCAAGCACGAGGGCAAGCTGCCGGTGTTCGAGCACTACCGGGTCGTCGAGCAGATCCACAAGGCCCTGGAGCGCAAGGTCTGGCTGCCGTCGGGCGGCTCGATCGTGATCGACCGCACCGAGGCCATGACGGTCATCGACGTCAACACCGGCAAGTTCGTCGGCAAGGCCAACCTCGAGGAGACGGTGGTCGCCAACAACCTCGAGGCGGCCGACGAGATCGTCCGCCAGCTCCGTCTGCGCGACATCGGCGGCATCATCATCATCGACTTCATCGACATGCTGTTCGAGCGCAACCAGGAGGCGGTGGTCGAACGCCTCCGGGCCGCCCTGGTGAGGGACAAGACCAAGAGCCAGGTGATGGAGGTCTCCTCCCTCGGTCTGGTCCAGATGACCCGCAAGCGGGTTTCGGGCGGCCTGCTCGACAGCTTCTCCGAGACCTGCCCCACCTGCGACGGCCGCGGCGTGGTGATCACGCACGAGATCTAGTACTGTTTGCGGTCGGCGCTCCGGCGATCCCGCCTGACGCCGCCCCCATCTTGAAAGGACGATCCCCAGGTGTACGCCGTCATCCGGACCGGCGGAAAGCAGTACAAGGTGAAGGTCGGTGACCTCATCGACGTCGAGAAGCTCGGCGGCGACGACGGCGCCAGCCTCGAGCTGGAGCCGCTGCTGGTCGTCGACGACGACGGCAAGGTGACCTCGGCGGCCGGCGACCTGGCCAAGGCCAAGGTCACGGCCAGCGTGGTCGACCAGCACCGGGGCAAGAAGATCCGCGTCTTCACCTACAAGAACAAGTCCCGCCAGCGAAGCACCATGGGCCACCGCCAGTCCCTTACCAGGCTCAAGGTCGAGACGATCGACCTCGGCGCCCGCAAGCGGGCCGCCCGGTCGACCAGCAAGGCCAAGCAGGAGCAGCAGGACAAGCAGGAAGAGGAAGGCTGAGATGGCCCACAAGAAGGGCGCGTCCTCCAGCCGCAACGGCCGTGACTCGGCCGCCAAGCGGCTCGGGGTCAAGCGTCACGGCGGCCAGCTGGTGACCGCGGGCACGATCCTGGTCCGCCAGCGCGGCACCCGCATCCACCCCGGCGACGGCGTCGGCCGCGGCGGCGACGACACCCTGTTCGCCAAGGTCGACGGCCATGTTGTCTACCACATGGTGCGCGGCCGCAAGCTGGCCAGCATCGACCCGGGCGCCTAGCCCGGCCCCGGCCACCGGGGTCCCCGATGTTCGTTGACGAGACCAGCATCGAGGTGACCGCCGGGCGCGGCGGCGACGGGGTGACCTCGTTCCACCGCGAGAAGTACAAGCCGCGGGGCGTGCCCGACGGCGGCGACGGCGGCCGGGGCGGCGACGTCGTGCTGGTCGCCGACCCGGGCGTCGGCACCCTGGTCGAGTACCACTTCCACCCCCACCAGCGGGCCGGCCGGGGCACGCACGGCCAGGGCAACAACCGCAAGGGCGCCAACGGCGACGACCGGACCCTGCCGGTGCCGGTCGGCACCCTGGTCCGCGACACCGACGGTGAGCTGCTGGTCGACCTGGACCGCCCGGGAGCCAGGTTCCTGGCCGCCAGGGGCGGCCGCGGCGGCCGCGGCAACGCCGCCCTCTCCGGGCCAGGACGCCGGATCGC
>DATENJ010000547.1:0-5721 GCA_035275125.1 Actinomycetes bacterium
TGGCCGCGCGCCCGAAGGCGCGCGCGTGCTGGAGGTCGCGCCGGGCGAACTCGCCCTTCTCGGCCATCGAATGGACCAGGTAGTAGGCGACCTCGACCCCGTCGAGGGCCGGGCCGAGGCTCGCCTCGTCGTCCAGGTCGAACCGGTGGGCGACGGCCCCCGCCGCGGCCTGGTAGCTGCCGGGGTCGCGAGTGGCCGCCCGGACCGCGTGGCCCCGGCCCACCAGCTCGGGCGCGAGCGCCGACCCGACGAACCCGCCGGCCCCGGTGACCAGAATCTCCATACCGGCCATCTTCTCCCGGGTCCCCATACCGCGCATCCCGGGCCGTTCCCGCCGGATGGCCGGCCCCGCCCCCAGGCGGACCTCCAAGGCTGCTGGACGATCGCCTGCCCTGCTGGCAGGCTTGGCGCCATGGAGCTCTCGGCCGGCATCGGCGCCCTGCTGCACCGGATGGAGGGGCTGCTGGCACCGCTGGAGGCCAGCGGCGACCCGGCCCGCTTCTTCCTCGCGACCTACCTGCGCACCACCCGGGCGGTCGGCGACGAGCTGGCCAGGGGCGGGTTCCGCGACCCGGAGTGGGTCGAGCGCTGGGACGTCGCCTTCGCCGGCCTCTACCTGGACGCGGTCGAGGCCGCCCAGGCCGGCCGCCACCCACCCGAGCCGTGGGCGGTCGCCTTCGGGGCCGGGGACCGCGACGACCTGCCCCCGCTACGCCATGTCCTGCTCGGCATGAACGCCCACATCAACTACGACCTGGCCCAGTCGCTGCTGGCGGTCATCTCCGAGCCCGAGTTCGACGACCCCGGGCTCCTGGCCGCCCGCCGCGCCGACCACGAGCACATCGACCAGGTCCTGGTGGCCAGGGTCGGCGCCGAGGACACCGAGCTGGAGGCCGCCGGCGGCCCCCGCAGCCGCACCGACCGCCTCCTCCAGCCCCTCAACCGCCTGGCCACCAAGCGGTTCCTGCGCGAGTCCAGGGCCAAGGTCTGGGCCAACACCCGCCTGCTCGACACCGCCCGCCGCGCCGGCCCCGACGCCTACGCCACCCGCCTGGCCCAGCTCGAGCAGCTCGCCGCCACCCGCGTCGCCGACCTCATGGCCCCCGGCCAGGTCGTCCTCAAACTCGCCGTCAAGGGGTTCGGGGTCCGCCTCCCAGACGCCTGACCCGCCGTACGGGTCAGTCGGCGAAGCCGTTGCCGCGGGCGACGGTGCGCAGGTCGAGAGCCTTGTCGAGGACGTCGGGGGCGACCCCGTGGTCGAGGGCGACCTCGCGCAGGGAACGGCCGCTGGCCGCGGCCTCTTTCGAGATGGCGGCGGCCTCGTCGTAGCCGACGATCGGGTTGAGGGCGGTGACCAGGACCAGGGTGGACTCGGCGAGGCTGTTGGCGCGGTCGGTGTTGGCGGTGATGCCGTCGACGCAGCGGGTGGCGAACGCCCGGCAGGCGGCGGCCAGGTAGGTGATCGACTGGAGCAGGTTGCGGGCCATCAGGGGGATGAAGACGTTCAGCTCGAAGGCGCCCGAGAGGCCGCCGACGGTGATGGCGGTGTCGTTCCCGATGACCTGGGCCGACACCTGGGTGAGGACCTCGGCCATGACCGGGTTGACCTTGCCCGGCATGATCGAGGACCCCTTCAGGAGCTCGGGCAGGAACAGCTCGGCCAGCCCGGCCCGCGGGCCCGACCCCATCCAGCGGATGTCGTTGGCGATCTTGGTGCAGCTCACCGCCACCGTCTTGAGCGCCCCGGACAGCTCGACCAGGGCGTCGCGGGCGCCCTGGGCCTCGAACGGGTGGGCGGGCGGCGACAGCTCCAGGCCGGTGGCGGCGGCGACCCGCTCGCGCACCCTGGCCGCGAACTCGGGATGGGCGTTCAGGCCGGTGCCGACCGCGGTCCCGCCGAGGGGCAGCTTGCGCACCCTCACCAGGGCGTCGGTGACCCGCTGGGCCCCCTCGCGGACCTGGGTGGCGTAGCCGGCGAACTCCTGGCCGAGGGTGACCGGGACGGCGTCCATCAGGTGGGTGCGCCCCGGCTTGACGACGTCGCGGAACTCGGCCGCCTTGGCCTCGAGCGACCCGGCCAGCGTGCCCAGCGCCGGCAGCAGGTCGTTGACGGCCGCGTCGAGGGCGGCCAGGTGGACGGCGGTCGGGAAGGTGTCGTTGGAGGACTGGCCCATGTTGACGTGGTCGTTGGGGTGGACGCCGTCGCCGGCCAGGCTGGACACGACCTCGTTGACGTTGGTGTTGGTGTTGGTGCCCGACCCGGTCTGGAACACGTCGATCGGGAACTGGTCGTCGTGGTCCCCGGCCGCGACCGCCTCGGCGGCGGCCGCGATCCGCTCGGCCCGGCCGGCGTCCAGCAGCCCAAGGTCGGCGTTGACCCGGGCCGCCTCGGCCTTGACCCGGGCCAGCATCCGCACCACCTCGACCGGCACCCGCTCCCCGGAGATGGCGAAGTTCTCGATCGCCTTGTCGGTCTCGCCCTGCCACAGCTGCGCCATCGCGCTCTCGCTCCTCCCTGGTCGTCATGGTGGATGCTACCGACTGTGGACCCGCCACCGATGTGGACCTGCCCGCGCTGCGGGCGGTCGTTCGCCAACCGCGGCCAGCCGCACGCCTGCGGGCCCCTCGACCTGGACCGGCACCTGGCCGGCAAGGACGCCGAGGTGGTGGCCATCTTCCGGCGCCTGGTCGAGCTGGCCGAGCGCAACGGCCCGGTCACCGTCCTTGCCGAGAAGACCCGGATAGCCTTCCAGGTGCGGATGAGCTTCGCCGCCTTCACCCTGCGGCGGCGCTGGGTGGACGGGCACGTGGTCCTGGCCCGGCGGCTGGACAATCCCCGGTTCCGGCGGGTCGAGACCTTCTCGCCCCGCAACCACCTGCACCAGTTCCGGCTGGAGCGCCTCGAGCAGGTCGACGAGGAGGTGGCCGCCTGGCTGGCCGAGGCCTACCGGGTCGGCGAGCAGCGCCACCTTCGTCGCTAGCCGAGCGCTTGCGGGTTGAGGAGGTTCGGGGGACGCCGGCCCTCGAGGGCGGCCAGCAGGTTGTCGGCGGCGGTCATGCCCATGGCGACCCGGGTCTCGAGGGTCGAGGTGCCAAGGTGCGGGACGACGGTGACGTTGTCCAGCTCCAGGAGACCGGGGTGCACCTCGGGCTCGTGCTCGAACACGTCCAGCCCGGCCGCGCCCAGCTCGCCGGCGGCCAGGGCGGCGGCCAGGGCGGACTCGTCGACGATCGGGCCCCTGGCCGTGTTGACCAGAACGGCCGTCGGCTTCATGCGGGCCAGCTCCGCGGCCCCGATCAGGTGGCGGGTCGCCGCCGACAGGCCGGTGTGGATGGTGACGAAGTCGGCCTCGGTCAGCAGCTCGTCCAGCGCTCGCCAGGCCACGCCGAGGGCTGCCTCCTCGGCGGCCGGCAGCCGGTGACGGGCGGTGTAGAGGATCGGCATCCCGAACCCGGCGGCCCGCCGGGCGACCGCCCGCCCGATCCGGCCGAACCCGATCACCCCGAGGGTCTTACCGTGGACCTCGAACCCGAGGAAGAACTCCGGCCCCCAGACCCAGGGCCGCCGGTCCCGTAGGAACCGGTCCCCGTCGGCGACCCGCCTGGCCGCGGCCAACAGCAGCGCCCAGGTCATGTCGGCGGTCGCCTCGGTGACCACGTCGGGGGTGTTGGTGGCCAGCACGCCCCTGGCCGTGCAGGCCTCCAGGTCGAGGTTGTCGAACCCGACGGCGTAGTTGGCCACCACCGCCAGCCCCGGGCCGGCCCGGTCCAGCAGCTCGCCGTCGACCCGGTCGGTCAGCATGGACAGGAGCCCGTCCTTGCCCTCGACCCGCTCCAGCAGCTCGGCCCGGGGCATGACCCCATCGCCCTCCCAGACCTCCAGCCGGCAGCGCCCGGCCAGGTGCTCGCGGACCGGCCCCGGCACCCCCCTGGTGACCAGCACGGCGGGCATGCCGGGATTCTAGCGAGCGGTCAGAGCAGGGCGCGGAGCACGGCGACCCGGCCGAGGAGGCCGAGGGCGCGGCCGGAGTCGGGGTTGCCGGCGGTGCGGCGGGCGGCCTGCTCGAGGGCGACCCGGTCGGTGCCCTTCAGGGCCAGCAGCCGGGCGGCGGCCTCGTCGTCGGGGGTGCCGTCGGCGGCCAGCTGGACGGCCAGGCTGGACGCGGCCTTGGCCACCCGGGTCATGCGCCGGCGCTCGGTCCAGGCCCCGACGAAGGCCATGCCGGCGGCCACCGTCCCGACCTGGCCGCCGGCCAGCAGGGCCAGCTGCACATCGTGCTCCAGGTAGTTGATGCCGGCCGCCACCCCGGATGCAAGGGTGATCCCGAGCCCGGCGCCGCGGGTGGCGATCCGCGTCGTCGAGGAACGGATCGGCTCGTGCCGGCCGGTGCGGCGGGACTCCTTGGCCGGGAGCTGCTGGGGGCGCTCCTCGGGTGCGAACGAGGACGCGGCAAAGGGCGCGATAGCGCTCATGATGTTGGTCCTTTGCGTGCGGGGAAGTGGGACCGTGGTGACGCGGGGCGCATCCTAGAACGCGCTCCGTGAGGAGTTCCCCCATTTCCGGGACCTGTGACCAAATCGAGATGGTCGAGGGATTCAGCCGCGCAGGAAGCTGAGGCGGACGTGCCGACGAGGGTTGTCGTCGTTGAGGTCCACAAGGCAGATGCGCTGCCAGGTGCCGAGCAGGAGGCGGCCGGCCTGGACCGGGACGGTCAGCGACGGGCCGGCGAACACCGGGAGCAGGTGGTCGGCGCCGTGACCGCGGCTGCCGTGGCGGTGGGACCAGCGGTCGTCGCGGGGCAGCAGGCGGGCGAGCACCTCCTCGAGGTCCTCCTCGGACCCCGACCCGGTCTCCATCACGGCCAGCCCGGCGGTGGCGTGGGGCACGAACACCTGCAGCAGCCCGTCCCCGCCGGCCTCGGCGGCGAACGCGGCCGCCCGGTCGGTCAGGTCGAGCACGTGCCTGCCGCCGGTGTCGATCCGCAGCTCGGTGGTGTCCATGGCGCTGGCCACCCTACCCGGTGGGCGCCTGGGGTGCCTCGGCCGCCTCGGCCCGGGCGATGGACTCCTCGGTGACGTAGCGGAACCCGATCAGCACGGTGAAGGTGACCAGCGCGGCGACCAGAAACGCGCCCCGCAGCCCCAGGGCCTCGGCCAGGACGCCGCCGAGCGCCGCCCCGAGCGGGATGGTCCCCCACCCGACCAGCCGGTAGCTGGCGTTCATCCGCCCGAGCAGCCGGTCGGGCGTGATCCGCTGGCGCAGCGAGACCGTGACCACGTTCCAGAAGACGATCCCGGCGCCACTGGCCAGCATCGAGGTCCCGATCGGGACCGGCAGGGCGGTGACCACGGGCACGACCAGGCTGATTCCGTTGAGGACGATGCTCAGGACCAGGGTCCGGACCCGGCCGAGACGCCGCTCGACCCGGGCGGCCAGCCAGGTGCCGAGCAGCGACCCCACCCCGAGGGTCGCGGTCAGCACCCCGTAACCGGCATCGGACAGTCCCATCGGCCCCGGGGCCACGGCGAACAGCACGAACACCGAGAAGGCGGCGCTGAAGGCCATGTTCTGGAGGCCGAGCATGATGGCCAGGGGCCGCAGGACCGGGTGACGCCAGACGAAGCGGGTGCCCTCGGCGACCTCGTCACAGAGCCGGGTCGATCCCGCCGGCCCGGCCCCGACGGCCCGGAAGCTGCCGGCGAGCAGGGCCAGGAAGCCGG
>DATENJ010000548.1:0-11713 GCA_035275125.1 Actinomycetes bacterium
TGACCCCACGGGAGGTCGAGGTGCTCAAGCTGCTGGCCCGCGGCCTGTCCAACGCCGAACTCGCCCAAACCCTGTACCTGAGCGAGAACACCGCCAGAACCCACGTGGCCCACATCCTCACCAAACTCGGACTGCGTGACCGCACCCAAGCCGTAGTGCTCGCCTACGAATCCGGGCTCATCCAGCCAGGCGCAGCCCGACCAGGCGCCGACCCGCCCCCGCCCCAGCCACGCTGAACAAGCCCACGACCCACGCTCCACCGGCCCCTGCCAGGACCCGACGGCACGCCCAAGCCAGGCGCCAACACAAGTGCGGCTGGAGTATTAGACGGCCTGGTCATTCTCTTGGTCATTCCCCCTGCCATAACACGACAGGTCAGGACCGCACTGGCTGGACGACCCCGTTGACGTGAGCAGCCAGGACGGGTCTGGGCGGTACCTGCTGGACGAAGGCGTTTCGACTCGTAATCGGAAGGTCGTCGGTTCGAATCCGACCTCGGGCTCCATTTCCGCGGGTCAGAGTACCTAACAGTCTTGCTCCGTGCTTGCCTTGCTTGCTTCTCTGATCATCCTTGTGGCCCGACCTGGATGAGGGCTGCCCGGCCGCCGCCTTCTGGATCGACTACTTCGACCACCTCACCCTGCCCCTCACCGGCCAGAAGCTGGCCAACGCCCAGACGACAGTGGCCGACTGGGACGACCCCTCAAGCCCACAAGGCGGCCTGGGGGACTGCTGGGGCTGCACGGCCAACGTCAACCGGCTCCGCGTCCTCATCCACCAGGCCACCAGCGTCCAGGACGGTCCCCGGTGAGGACAACGAGCCCGGTTGACGCGTACGCGTCAAGGCCCGGAGCGCTCGGAATGCTTCATAGGCGGTCGTAGCCACAGCGACAGCATGGTTGGTTCCATGGTGCGGTCGGCCACGGCCACCAGCTCGACCGCCAGGGTGTCCAGATCCACCTGGTTGCGGAGCCGGGCGCTGAACGCCTCGATGGTCTGGGCGGCGTGGTAGCGGCGGCGGTTGAAGCGCCGGTCGACCAGGGTCTGGATGCGGCGGCGGGCCGGCTGGAACAGCGCCGCCACGGCCAGGGTCGCCGCGGCGACCACCAGACTGGAGCTTGGGCCCAGCAACCGCCCCAGTCCCAGGACGACCGCGGCATAGCCGAGGCCGAGCAGTACCGTGAGCAGCCCGTAGGCGAGGGTGCGGCTGACGATCCGGTCCAGGTCGTACAGCCGGAAGCGCAGGATCGCCGCCCCGGTGGCCAGGGGCAGCAGCGCCACGCACAGGCTCAGGGCCGCCAGCACCACCGCGTCCCTGCCCAGGTAGCCGGCGACCAGGGCAACCAGCAGCAACCCGGCACCCAGGGCCGCAGCCAGGGCCAGCCAGCGCAGTTGCAGGCGCTCCACCCCGTGGGCACGGCGGAAGCGGCCAACCAGCGACCCGGCCCCGACCAGCAGCGAGACGAGGACCACAGCGATCGCGGCCACGCCGGGCACGACCAGCAGGCGGTACAGGGTCGGGACGGCCAGGGGGTTGCCATACCAGTCGGGGGCCAGCGGGTCGGGCTGGACGATCGACGCCAGCACCACGAGCACCGCCGCGGCCGCAGCCAGCCGGGCCCACCAGCGCCAGCGCGGTGACGGCAGCCGCCCGGTCGGGGTGAGCAGCAGCACGAAGCCGGCGCAGGCCAGCCAGATGACGGTGAAGCTCAAGACGGCCATCCCGACCAGATATTCGGCGGCCGGCAGCGACCCGGGCCGGACCACCAGGCCGTACTTGACGTACCACTCGACCAGAATGCTCAGGGCCACCGCCAGCCCGACGCCCAGCAACAGCCAGCCCACCGGATGCCGGGGTCGGCGGCTGGCCAGCACCGCCCCGACGGTGGCCGAGCTCACCGTGGCGAGCAGGACGGCGGCGTAGGCGGCGATGGTGCCGGCGACGGTCGGCTGTGCCTCGGGCAGCCCACTGCTGTTCACCAGCAGCGCAAGACGAAGGCCGGGAACCAGGGCCACCACGGCCAGCCCGGCGACCCCCCAGGCCAGCGACGCGGTCCACCGGCGCCCCCATGCCGGCCGGGCGCCGCCGCTCATCGCCATCGGCCTCGCCCCGCCCAGCACACCACCGGCACCGCCACCTCTCGTCGTCGCGGATCACCGACAGTGTGGCCGGCCTGCGTCCCAGCACCGTTACGGGACGACCAACCTGCCAGCCATCAGTCCATGGAACGCTCGGAGCTCTTCGTGGGCGGTGGCAGCCAACGCGACAGCACGGTTGGGGACCGAGATGACCACGATGGGGATGGCCGCCAACCAGGCGACCGATGCCAGCGTCGCGAGGCAGCCGGCCATCGGGAACAACAGCGGCACGAAGGGAGCGGCCGCCCCTGGCCGAGGGGCCAACACAGGACGAGCCAAGCGCGTCTCGCCCATCGTGGTGCAGGCCGGCGCGGCAGCCCCTCGCCCGGCGGTGCCGCTGCGCGGAGGGGAACGCCCGACCCGTGTCACCGGGCCGGGTGGTATTTCCCGCCGGGTGAGGGCATCGGCCGAACGCGGCCGGGTGCAGGGTCCCGGCCGCGCCGAGGCCGATTAAGGCCCTCGGACCCTCTCCGCCGCGCTATTGTGCCCTGCAATTCCAAGTGCCCTCTACGACGCTCGACAGCGATTTCTCGGCCCCCGGAGACCCCCGGGTCGGTCCCCGTAGGGATCCCCTGATCCCTCCCCTGATGGGTCCCCCTGGGGGTGGAGGATCTGGGGGAGCCGGCCTCGGCCTGTCTGCGCTGGTCAGACGATCCGCGGGCAGGGTCACGGGCAAACCCGCCCGTGACCCTGCCCACTACGCTACGTAGGAGTCCGCCCGATCGATTCATCGCCCGTCGATGGGCCTCCTTCGTCGGCCCACTTCGGGCGAAATCGTGGAGGGCGGACGATTGGGTCGACCCTACGGGCCGGGCGCGCATTCGCGCGCATCCCAGAAACCAGCTTGTGGCTACGCCGCCATTCCCACATTTCTTGATACGGCCTTCTCACACCGGCCGCGTGCTAGGGAGACGGTCGAGGCCGAAGTCAGATTGCCCGACCCGTAGCTTGGCGCCCGTTCCCTCATGGCCCGCTCGAAGATCATTGTTAAGCGGCTCACATTCGCCACTCCAGGGCGTCTACCTGGTAGTGACCGGCAACCGAGAGGAAACGATGAGGACGCATACGGTAATCGGCTCGCCGGTCGGGGCGCTGACGCTGGTCGCCACGGACGGCGCCCTGAGCGGGCTCTACATGGAGGAGCACCTGTACATGCCGGACCTCTCCACCGTTGGCCGGTGGGTCGGCTCCGGGTTCGAGGAGGCCGCCGCCCAGCTGGGGGAGTACTTCGCCGGGCAGCGCACGGAGTTCACGCTGCGAACGCGGGTGGAGGGCAGCGACTTCCAGCGTCGCGTCTGGCAGGCGGTGGCCGCGATCCGCTATGGCCAGACTTGGACCTACAGTCAGCTGGCCGGCGCAGTCGGGCGGCATGACCGCATCCGCGCCGCGGCCGCGGCCAACGGCAGGAACCCCCTGGCGATCGTGGTCCCCTGCCACCGGGTCGTCGGCAGCGACGGCCGCCTCACTGGGTCTACGGGTGGCCTGGCCCGCAAGCGGTTCCTGCTCGACCTGGAGCGCCCCGGCGGTCCAGGATCGCGGCTGTTCTGAGATCGCGACCTCACATCCGGCCGCCCCGGGACGTCTACCAAGCATGAGACGGCAACCCTTCGAAGCAGTCGTGGCCAGGCACGGGCCAATGGTGCTGCGCGTGTGTCGCGCCGTGCTGGGTCCGGTCGAGGCCGATGACGCCTGGTCGGAGACGTTCCTGGCCGCCCTCAAGGCCTACCCGGAGCTCTCCGAGGACGCCAACGTCGAGGCGTGGCTGGTGACGATCGCCCACCGCAAGGCCATCGACATCACCCGTGTCGGAGCGCGCCGCGCCGTACCGGTCGCGGAGGTTCCCGAGCGTCCCTCGGCACAGCGGACCGACGGGCGCGACCTGGACCTCGGCCCAGCCCTTGCCGCCCTGCCACGCAAGCAACGGGAAGCCGTTGCCTACCACTACCTGGCGGGGCTGCCCTACCAGCAGGTCGCCGCGGTGATCGGCGGCAGCGCCGACGCCGCCCGCAGGTCGGCCGCCGACGGCATCGCCAACCTGCGCAAGCACTATCCGAGCACCGCAGCTCAGAAAGGAACGACCCGATGACCAGCGACGCTCCCCGGGAGGTCAGGGACCTGTTCGACGCCTACCCGGCCGCCACCGAGGCCGAGCTGCGCCGCCTGCATGACCGGCTGGCCAACCGCGCGGACTCCCAAGGTCTCCTCGATGTGGCCTACCGCACGCTCGACACGCCGGTGGGGACGCTGCTGCTCGCGGCGACCAAGGCAGGCCTGGTCCGGGTCGCCTACCCGACCGAGGGCCACGACCAGGTGCTGGCGACCCTGGCCGCGCGGGTCAGCCCCCGGATTCTGCATGCCCCCGGGCGGCTGGATGTCGCCGCCCACGAGCTGGATGAGTACTTCGCCGGCCGGCGGCGCCGCTTCGACCTGCCGCTGGACCGCTGCCTGTCCACAGGCTTCCGCCGCCTGGTGCTCGATCACCTGTCCGAGATCGCCTACGGCCACACCGCCAGCTACGCGGCCGTGGCCGCCGCCGCTGGCAACCCCAGGGCGGTGCGCGCCGCCGCGACCGCGTGCGCGACCAACCCGCTGCCCGTCGTGGTGCCCTGCCACCGGGTCGTCCGCTCCGACGGCTCGGTCGGCGGCTACGTCGGCGGGCCGGCAGCCAAGCAGACCCTTCTGCGTCTGGAGGCAGCATGACCATCACCACCACCACAATGCAGTCGAGCCAGTGGACCGACCGCGTCGAGGTCGGCGACTGGGACCGCATCACCGAGGAGGTCAACCTGTACGGGGGCGCGCTGTTGCCGCGGCTGCTGTCCCCGGTTGAGGCCGGGCGGATCACCGCCCTCTACGATCAGGATGAGTACTTCCGCTCGACGATCAACATGGGTCGCCATCGCTTCGGCCAGGGCGAGTACCGGTACTTCGCCCGTCCCTTCCCCGAACCGATCGAGCAGCTGAAGCAGGTGCTGTACCCGCGGCTGCTACCGATCGCCCGCGACTGGTGGACCAAGCTCGGCCGTCCCGCGCCGTGGCAGGACACCCTGGATGCGTGGCTGGCGATGTGCCACGCGGCCCGGCAGACCAAGTCCACCCCGATCCTGCTGAAGTACCGCGAGGGGGACTGGAACGCGTTGCACCGGGACCTGTACGGCGACCTGGTGTTTCCGTTGCAGGTGGTGATCAACCTGAGCAACCCAGGGGTCGACCACACCGGGGGCGAGTTCCTGCTGCTGGAGCAGCGCCCCCGCGCCCAGTCCCGCGGGACCGCGACGATGGTTCCCCAGGGGCACGGCCTGGTGTTCACCACCCGGGACCGGCCGGTGGCGTCCAAGCGCGGCTGGTCGGCCGCGCCCGTCCGCCATGGCGTGTCGGTGATCCGCTCCGGGCAGCGCTACACCCTGGCGCTGGTGTTCCACGACGCGGCCTGAGCCATGAACGTTCCGACACCCAAGGGCCGGCCCAGGCAGCGGTACACGCTGCTCGGGCCGGACCGCAAGCCCTACCTGAGCCGGACGCCCGGGCGCTACGGCGGCTACCGGCCCACCAGGCTCTATGGGCGGTTGGACTGCCCATCGGCACGGCGAGCCATCGCCCGCGGCGGCTACGTGCAGCACCGGGTGTTTTTCCCCGACCAGGCCACCGCCGTCGCCGCCGGGTACCGGCCCTGCGCGGTGTGCCTGCCCGACCAGTACAGCCCATGGAGAGCACGGGCCGCAAAGCGATCAGGAGCATGACCCAGCAGCGGCGGTCGACCGCGCAGGCCAGAAGACCGCAGACCTACCACCGACCAGCGACCAAGGACAAGGAGCCAGCATGAGGATGGGAAGGAAGCCGGTGCATCGCCTGGCCCATCAACTCGAGGGCGCGCTGAACCGCGAGATCCTGCGACTGTGGGAGCTGGACCAGTGAACGAGCAGACCCTGCGGCTCCTCAACAGGCTCGACACGACCTGGACCGCCCTCAGCGACGCCTACGCCGGCCTCTCCGACGCGCAGCTGGTGCAGCCCGGCGTGGCGGACAACTGGTCGGTCAAGGACATCCTGGCCCACGTGACCACCTGGGAACAGGAGGCCCTGGAGCACCTGCCACACATCATCGCGGGCGGCACACCACCCCGGTACGCAGCCCAAGGCGGGATCGATGCCTTCAACGCCCGCGCCACCGAAGACGGCCGGCGGATGTCGCTGGCCGAGGTCTTGCGGCGACGGGACCAGACCCACGCCCGGCTCCTCGACTTCATCCGCAGCCAACCCGAGGGCACCTTCGAAGGGCAGACGCGGGCCCGACGTCGTCTGCGGCTCGACACCTACGGCCACTACCCCGAGCACACCGCGACCATCCAGGCATGGCGGAACGCTGCACTCCCAGACGCGCCAGGCTAGGCTCACGCTGAGCATCCGGCTCGTAATCGGAAGGTCGTCGGTTCGAATGCGACCTCGGGCGCCACATGAACGTCGATCTCCAGGTCGACGTCGGACAGCTCGTCGGCCCGGGCGAAGGCGTCCGAGGCACTGTGGCTCAGAGGCGGCCGGCCTCGATGATGCGTTTGAGGAAGGCCTGGGTACGGGGGTCGCTCGGCTCCGAGAGGATCTGCTCGGGCGGGCCCTGCTCGCGGATGATCCCCTGGTCGAGGAAGCAGACCCGGCTGGAGGCCTCGCGGGCGAAGGACATCTCGTGGGTGGCCACGAGCATGGTCATGCCCTCCTCGGCCAGCTCGCGGACGATGTTGAGGACCTCGGCGACCAGCTCAGGGTCGAGGGCGCTGGTGATCTCGTCCAGCAGCAACAGCTTGGGCCGCATCGCCAAGGCCCGCACGATCGCCACCCGCTGCTGCTGGCCGCCGGACAGGCTGTCGGGGTACTGCTTGCGCTTCTCGTACAGCCCGACCCGCTGCAGCAGCGCGTCGGCCCGCTCCTCGGCCTGCTGGCGATTGAGCCCGAGCACCTGGCGGGGGGCCAGGATGATGTTCTGGAGCACGTTCATGTGGGGGAACAGGTTGAAGCTCTGGAACACAATGCCGACGTCGCGCCGGTGCTCGTCGACATTGACGCCCGTGCCGCTGACGACCCTGCCCTGGAGGCTGATGGTGCCGCCCTGGATCGGCTCCAGGGCGTTGACGCAGCGCAGCAGGGTCGACTTGCCGCACCCGGAGGCGCCGATGAGGCTCACCAGTTCGTGCTCGCCGACGGTCAGGTCGATGCCGTTAAGGACCTGGTGATCGCCGAAGCGTTTCTCGACCCCCCGCAGCTCGAGGAAGTTGGCGTCCTTTGCAGCCGGTTCGGACGCCGGGGGCTCGAAGATGCCGCCGCTGACGTCAGCCACGGCCGGTCACCTCCCCCCGGCCAGCAGGCGCTCCTGGTCGCGACGAAGCAGGCGGTCGGTGAAGCGGGTCATGGGAAACGTGATCACCACGTAGCAGACGGCCAGGACGGTGAACGAGCTCAGGTTGAAGTTCTGGCCGGCGTAGATCTGGGCCCGCCGGAACCCGTCCAGCACGCCGATGACGCCGATCAGGGCGGTGTCCTTCTGCAGGCCGATGAAGTCGTTCAGCAGCGGCGGGATCACCCGCCGGACCGCCTGGGGCAGGACCACGAAGCGCATGGTTTTCCCCTGGGAGAGGCCCAACGAGCGGGCGGCCGCGGTCTGGCTCCAGTGGATGCTCTCGATCCCGGCCCGATACACCTCGGCCACATAGGCGCCGTACAGGATGGTCAGGGCCAGCGCGGCCAGGGTGTACTGCGACAGGTCGCTGAAGAAGGGCACCCCGGAGATGGGGAGGCCGAAGCCGACCATGTAGATCAGAACGATCCCGGGGATGGCCCGGAACAGGTCGATGTAGCCGACCGTCAGCCATCGCAGAGGGGCGGTGACCCTGCTCCGCGTGCCCCGGAGCAGGGCCAGGACCAGCCCCCAGAGAAGCACGGCCGCCTCGGCGACGAACATCAGCGACAGGTTCGTCTTGAACCCCTCGATGACCGAGGGGGCGCTGTCCTTGATGTTCTGCCAGCTGAAGAAGGTGTCGAGGAACTGCTCCATGGCCGCCCGTCCTGACCAGCGTCAGACCGGGATCTCGGGCACGGCAGCCTGCTCGGCGAAGTACTGCTGGAACAGCTTGTCGCGGGTGCCGTCCTCCTTCATCTGGGTGATCACCTGGTTGAACGTCTCCAGGTTCTTGGAGTCGCGGTTGAGGACCGCCCCGTAGACCTCGCCGGTCTTGAACTGGCCGACCACCTCGGCGTCCCCGACCTGCCCTGCCTCGACCGCGCCGAGCACGATCGGGGTGTCGAGCAGCACCGCGTCGATCTGTCCGGCCTTCAGGGCCTGGAAGCTGTCCACCGTCGTGCTGTAGATCCTGGCCTCGGTGGCCGGCTGGATATTGTCGGTGATGAAGGCGGCCCCAGTGGTGTTGATCTGGGCGCCCCAGCGCAGCTTCTTGGCGTCGTCGAGGCTGGCCACCGTGATGCCCTTCTTGGCCAGGACGCCCTGGTTGGCGTCGAAGTAGGACTCGCTGAACTGGACCACCTTGGCGCGCTTGGGGGTGATGGTGACCTGGCTGAAGTTGATGTCGCAGGGGCACGCCTGGCCGGCGACCAGCCCGGCGAACGGCATCTCGACGAACTTGACCTGGTTGATGCCGAGCCGCTTGGCCAGCTCCTTGGCGAAGTCGACCTCGAACCCGCCGGTGAGGTGGTCGTAGTCGTTGCCAATCCAGAACGGCGGGGCCGGCAGCTCGGTCCCCACGGTCAGGGTGCCCGGCGTAATCAGGCCCTGCAGCTGGGTCGTGCCGCCACTCTGAGCCCCCGACGGCTCCTCGTCGTCACCGCCGCAGCCGGCCGCGACCAGCGCGACCGCCAGGACGAGGCCGAGGAGTGCGCCGCGTCGCCATCCGCGTGCCTTCATGGTGTTCCTCCTCATCTCCCATCCCCCCGGAACTGAGTGCACGATAACCACTCCTGGCCTCCTCGTCTCCAGTTGCCGGCGGCTGTTGCCCTCGACGCCATCCATGGCGACTAGGTCGCTGCCAAGGCTCCGAAGGTGGGTCGCCAATGAGATCAGCGGAGCAGGCTTCCAATGAAGTTGACGGAACCGGCAACGATCACCACGCCGAACACGTACGACAAGAAGGCGTGGGAGAGCACGGTGCTCCGGATCCGCCGGTCGCGCACTGTTGTGTCCGACACCTGGTAGCACATGCCGATCGTGAAGGCGACATAGGCAAAGTCGCGGTAGACAGGGGGCTCCTGCCCGTCCGGGTCACCGAAGGCGATGCCCCCGTCCCTCGAGCTGAAGTGCAGGTCGGCGTAGCGCAGGGTGAAGACCGTGTTCACCACCGTCCACGACACCACGACGGTCAGCACGGCGACGCCGATAAGCAGCACCCGAAGTGAGCCGCTCTCGAGCCCGGCAAGGTGGAGGGCCAGGCCGACGCCCAGGAGGCTGACCACGCTCGCCCCGAGCAGCAGCACGGTCGCGGAGCCGCGGGTCTCGTCCTCGCGCGTGGCCAGCTGCGCGGTGCGGGCGGTGTCGGCCCGGAGAATGATCGGCCAGATGCTCACCAACAAGGTGAGCGCGGCGGCGTCCCAGCCGACGACCACAGCCAGCCCCCAGGGCAGGAACCGCAGGAGCACGACCACGACGATCAGTCCGACGGCGCTCACCACGACAGCTCGCCGCATCGCCGGGGCGTACCAGCCCACCCAACGGTGGTACGGCGTCGGTGGCGGGCTGGTGGTCATCGTGGGAGTGTTGCCGATCTCATCGCGCTCTGCATCACCCTGGTCGGCCGGCGGACCCCGCCGGGCTCCTGTGTGCTCGGCGACCCCACCCAGATCTTCGACCTGCGGCCCATCCCCGGCGCCCCGGCCAGTGTCGTGGACGCCTATGTCAAGCAAAGCCGGCCTCGCACTTTCGGCCGGGCATCGCCGCTTCGCGAGGGTCGCGGCTCGGTCAGGTCTCAAGCCCGCAGGCCTGTGAGCCCGTCGTAGGCGGCCATGACGACCTCCAGCCCCCGAAGGTCGTCTGCGGGTTCGCGCAGCTGATTCGTCACATACGCCACGGCCATACGGTCGTCGGGCTCGACCATGACGATGGAGCCGCCCCAGCCACCCCACCCGAGGGTGCTGCCGAACAGCCCGTAGCCAAGGCCGTAGCGGACTGACCTGCCCAGGATGCGGTCCACGCCATGGAACTGCTCCTCCCTCGCACGGTCACAGCCCGCCTGCGACAGCAGTCGCAGTCCACGCACCGCTCCTCCGCAGGCCATCACCGACTGCACGAGGGCGACCGAGCGGGCGTTGCCGAATCCGCTCGCCGCGGGGATCTGCGCACGGCGCCAGGCGACGCTGTTCCCGTCACGGATGCGGATACGGGTACCGGCGGCGGGGGGCGCGCTGCCGCCGGGCGCGCTGGCGGCATAGTCCTGGTCCCGGGATGACGGCGGGACCGTGAGCGCCACCCTGTGGTCGTGCTCGGCGGGCAGCCCGATATGGAAGTCGGCACCCAGCGGTCCGGCCACCTCCTCTGCGAAGAAGTCGCCAAGGCTCCGGCCGGTGATCCGGCGTACGACCTCGCCCACGAGAAACCCCTGGGTGAGCGAGTGGTATCCGGCCGCGCTTCCCGGTTCCCATTGCGGAGCCTGTGCGGCCAGACGTGCCGTGGCGGACGGCCAGTCATAGAGCTCCTCGACCGGCCCGTCCCAGTCGGGCAGGCCCGAAGTGTGCGCGAGCAGGTGCCGCACCAGCACCTTTTCCTTGCCCGCCACGGCGAACTCCGGCCAGTACCGGCCGACCGGGGCAGCCAGGTCGAGCTCACCACGGTCGGCCAGGACCAGCGCGCACAGCGCCGTCATCGTCTTGGTGACCGACCAGACATTCGTGATCGTGTCTCGCTGCCACGGGATCGTGCGGTCCGCGTCGGCGAACCCGGCCCAGACGTCCACCACGGGCTCGCCATCCACGAAGACCGCAGCCGAGGCACCTGCGTCTCCGTCGTCCAGCAGTCCGGCCAGCGCACTGGGCACCGCAGTGAACAGTTCATCGTATGAGCCCTGAATCTCAGCCATGCGTAGGATTCAGCGCGCATTGCTCCACCGGAAGCAACGCATTTCCCGGCCCAGCACGCCTGTCGGGGTGCTCTCAACCCGCTGCGGCGGCTGCCGCGAAGGCGCTGGCCAGTTCGGTGCGGGAGCGGAAGCCGCGCTTGCGGAACACGCTGGCCAGGTGGTGCTCGATGGTCTTGGGGCTGAGGAACAGGGCGGCGGCGACCTCGCGGTTCGAGAGGCCGCGGGCGACCAGCAGGGCCACTCGGGTCTCCTGGGAGGTCAGGGGCTCGTCGGCGAGCGGGCGGCGGGGCCGCGCGGTGGCCCCGGTGGCGGCCAGCTCGTCGGCGGCTCGTTGTGCCCAGGCGGTCAGGTCCATGGCCGTGAAGGCGTCGAGGGCGACCCGGAGCTGCTCGCGGGCGGCGACCCGCCGCCCGGCGCGGCGCAGTCTCGCCCCGTACAGCAGGCGGGTCCGGGCGGCCTCGAAGACGTCCGGGGCCTGGCCGTGGACGGCCAGGGCCGTCTGGAACG
>DATENJ010000549.1:0-3803 GCA_035275125.1 Actinomycetes bacterium
GCCTGCCGGCGACCAGGGATGGGGCCAGCAGCCGGGCGAGTACGGGCAGCAGCCGGGCGGGCAGTACCAGCCACCGCCGGGCGGGCAGTACCCGGCGGCCGGCAGCGGCATGGCCGAGAACGTCGCCTCGGGCCTGTCCTATGTGCTGACCTGGCTCACCGGCCTGATCTTCTTCCTGGTCGACAAGCGGCCAGAGGTCCGCTTCCACGCCATGCAGTCGATCGCCTACGGGGTGCTCTGGACCCTGATCGCGGTGGTCCGGCCCTATATGCCCGGTCCCATCGGCGCGCTGTTCGGCATCGTCCTGTTCGCCTTTTTCATCGGCTGGATTGTCCTGATGATCCAGGGCTTCCAGGGCAAGCACTTCAAGCTGCCGGTGATCGGCGACTTCGCCGAGCAGCAGGCCGGCCGGCCCGGGATCTGACAGCCGGGCCGCCGCGGGACATCCACGATCACGACCAAGGAGCTCCACTCATGACCCAGGGGTACGGGCCCCAGGACCCCAACCAGCCCGGCTACGGCCAGCAGCCGCCCCAGTCGCAGCCTCCCTACGGCAGCCAGCCGCCCTACGGGGCGCCGCCAGCGGGCTACGGCCAGCCACCGGCCCCGCAGGCCGGCGGCTATGTCGCCGACCAGCCCGGCTACTACATGGGCCGGACGCTGGCCAACTGGCCCCAGCGGGTCGGCGCCTACCTGATCGACTACCTGATCGCCGCCATCCCGGCGTTCCTGGCCGTCATCCTGTTCAGCGGCACCGACCCGGGCGAGACCCCGAGCGCCGGGGCCGGCCTGGTCGCCTTCCTGCTCTACCTGGTCTCGCTCGGCATCTGGATCTACAACCGTTCCATCCTGATGGGCCGGACCGGGCAGAGCTGGGGCAAGCAGGTGCTGAACCTGCGCCTGGTCCGCATGGCCGATGGCCAGCCGATGGGCGGGGGCATGTGCTTCGTCCGCGACCTGGCCCACATCCTCGACGCCATCCCCTGCTACATCGGCTTCCTGTTCCCGATATGGGACGCCCGGCGCCAGACCTTCGCCGACAAGGTCATGAGCACGGTGGTGCTGTCCGAAGGCTGAGCCTGGAGGCCGGCGCCGCCTAGCCGTCCTTGACCGCGGCGACGGCCAGCTCGGCCGCCTCGGTGGGGTTGCGGCCGACCCGCACCCCGGCGGCCTCGAGGGCGTCGGCCTTGGCCTGGGCGGTGCCGCTCGACCCGGAGATGATCGCCCCGGCGTGGCCCATCCGCTTGCCCGGCGGGGCCTCGAACCCGGCGATGTAGGCGACCACCGGCTTGTCCATGCGCTCGGAGATGAAGCGGGCCGCCCGCTCCTCCTCGTCCCCGCCGATCTCGCCGATCATCACAACGGCCTCGGTCTCCGGGTCGTCCTGGAAGCGCCCGAGGACGTCGATGAAGCTGGAGCCGACCACCGGGTCGCCGCCGATGCCGACGCAGGTCGTCTGGCCAACCCCGGCCGCCGCCATCTCGTACATCACCTGGTAGGTCAGGGTGCCCGAGCGCGACACGAGGCCGACCGGCCCGGCGTGGGTGATCTCGCCCGGGATGATGCCGACGTTCGCCTTGCCGGGCGAGATGACCCCTGGGCAGTTCGGCCCGACCAGGGCGACGCCCTTGGCCCTGATGTAGTTGTAGGCCCTGGTCATGTCCAGCACGGGGATGTTCTCGGTGATCAGCACGACCACCCCGATGCCGGCGTCGGCGGCCTCGTAGAGGGCGTCGACGGCGAAGCGGGCTGGCACGAAGATCAGCGAGGTGTTGGCCCCGGTCTCGGCCACCGCCGAGGCCACGGTGTTGAACACCGGGATGCCGTCGACGTCCTGGCCGGCCTTGCCCGGGGTGACCCCGGCGACCACCGCTGTGCCGTACTCGCGGTTGCGCAGGGCGTGGAAGCGGCCCTCCCGGCCGGTCAGGCCCTGCACGACCAGCCGGGTGCCGGCGTCGACGAGGATGGCCATGGCTCAGGCACCTGCCTTCGTGTCGGCCCCGGCGCCGGCCAGCTCGACCGCCTTGCGGGCGGCGTCGAGCATGGTCGCGGCCGGGACCACCTTGTCGGACGGGGAGCCGGCCAGCAGCGCCCGGCCCTCGTCGGCGTTGGTGCCGTCCAGCCGCACGACCAGCGGGACCTTGACCTTGTCGCCGAGGCGGTCGAGGGCGTCGAGGATCCCGTGGGCGACCAGGTCGCCGCGGGTGATGCCGCCGAAGATGTTGACCAGCACGCTGCGCACCTTTGTGTCGGAGAGGATCACCTCGAGCCCGGCGGCCATGGTCTCGGCCGAGGCGCCGCCGCCGACGTCGAGGAAGTTGGCCGCCTTGCCGCCCGCCTGGGCGACCACGTCGAGGGTGCTCATGACCAGGCCGGCGCCGTTGCCGATGATGCCGACGTAGCCGTCCAGCTTGATGTAGTTGAGGCCCTCCTCCTTGGCCGCCTGCTCCTGGGGGTCGACGGCGTAGGTGTCGCGCAGCTCCTCAAGGTCGGGGTGGCGCTCAAGGGCCGAGTCGTCGAGGGAGACCTTGCCGTCGAGCGCGATGACCTGGCCGTCGGCGGTCAGCACCAGCGGGTTGACCTCGACCAGCAGGCAGTCGGCGGCCACGAACACCTCGTACAGCCGAGCAAGGAGCTGGGCCGCGCCCTTGCGGGCCCGCTCGTCGAAGTTGGCTCCGAAGACGAGCTGGTTGACGTGGTAGCTGCGCAGCCCGACCAGGGGGTTGACGAGCACCTTGACGATCGCCTCGGGGTGCTCCTCGGCCACCTGCTCGATCTCGACCCCGCCCTCGGCCGAGGCCATGGCCAGGAAGCCCTTGCTGGCCCGGTCATGGAGGATGGCAACGTAGTACTCGGCGGCGATCTCCGAGGCCTGCTCGACCAGGACCCGCCGGACGGTGTGGCCGCGGATGTCCATGCCAAGGATCCGCTCGGCCTGCTGACGGGCCTCGGCGGGATCCTTTGCCAGCTGGATGCCGCCGGCCTTGCCGCGGCCGCCGATCTGCACCTGGGCCTTGACGACCACGGTGCCGCCGATCTCGGCGGCGGCCGCCTCGGCCTCGGCGGGCGACCAGGCGACCTTGCCACGCGGCACGGCCACCCCGTACTTGGCGAACAGCTCCTTCGCCTGGTGCTCGAACAGGTCCAATGGTCAGCCTCTCGGTCGGGGTCGGGCTGGGTGGTGCTCGGTCAGGCGGCCCGGTCGAGGGCGCTGCGCAGCCACTCGACGATCTTCCCGGTGGGGGTGCCCGGGGTGAAGATCTCGGCCACGCCCTGCTCCTTGAGCAGGACGATGTCCTCGCGAGGGATGATCCCGCCGCCGAAGACCAGCACGTCGTCGGCGCCCCGCTCGGCCAGCAGCTCCACCACCCGGGGGAACAGGGTCATGTGGGCGCCCGAGTGGATCGAGAGCCCGACCGCGTCGGCGTCCTCCTGGACCACGGCGGCCACGATCTGCTCCGGGGTCTGGTGGAGGCCGGTGTAGATGACCTCCATGCCGGCGTCCCGCAGCGCCCTGGCCACGACCTTGGCCCCCCGGTCGTGCCCGTCCAGCCCCGGCTTGGCGACCACGACCCGGATGCGTCCCTGCGCCACGGTGCCCGCTGCCCCTTTCGGTGTCGCCCGCCGGCCCGCGCTCCGCTGCCGGGCCGCACCTGGGAAGATACTACCCGGCCGTTGACCACGCGCCCGAAGCCCCGTTCCGGAGGACGACCGCCAGTGCCCGCCCCCGACCAGGACCCGCCGCGCCCCGGCCCCGACCCCGGCCAGGTGCCGCTGCGGCCCGGCCGCGACCCCGGCGGGCG
>DATENJ010000550.1:0-10349 GCA_035275125.1 Actinomycetes bacterium
CAGAGGGGTCTACGCCGACGAGGGGTTCTGGGCCGGGACCGGCAGCGGCGACCAGCT
This sequence comes from Actinomycetes bacterium, assembly GCA_035275125.1. GTDB lineage: Bacteria > Actinomycetota > CALGFH01 > CALGFH01 > CALGFH01 > CALGFH01. The sequence continues at coordinate 58 of DATENJ010000550.1, forward strand.
CTGGGTGCGGCTGGTCGGTCAGGGCGAGTCGCCGTTCCGGGTGCGCTCGGGCCAGCGGGCCAGCTTCACCGGTCGGCTGGTCCCCAACCCGCCGGGGTTCGCCCGGCGCGTCGGCATCGTGCCGGCCGAGGGCGCGGCCCTGGTCGAGCGCCAGGGCCACCACATCGAGGTCGCCTACGCCGACATCACCCTGGAGCCGTGACGGCCCTCGGTCACCGGGCGGGCTAGATCTCGGGCGACCCGCCGGCGTCGACCTTGGGGACGTCCGGAGGCGAGGATCCCTCATCGAGGGCGACGACCTTACTGAGGGCCTCGTCCTCGTTCTCTAAGAGGAACTGGCGGGCCGCGGTCCGGGCCTGCCCCTCGTCGTCGGCGTCGACCTCGACGTTCCAGGTCACCCGATAGCGCATCACTGCCTCCGGAGTCGTCGGGGACGCCGGCTCCGGCCCGGCCGGCGTCTGTTCCGCCCCGCCATGTTCCACGTGGAACATGGCGGCAAACCGAGCCGAGCCTAGAGCGGACCGGCCGCGGTGGCCGGCTCGGCCCGGAGCCGGCCGGCGGATTCCACGGCGACGAGCGCGATCAGCACCAGGTCGAGCGCGACTAGCAGCCCGGCCGGGAACCCGAGCGGCCAGACCAGCCCGATGGCCAGGGCGAGCGTGGCCGCGCTCAGCCCCAGCCACCGCATTCGGTCGGTGGTGCGGCGAACGGCCAGGCCGATCACCACGGTGGCGAGCAGGTAGAGGGCTGTCCCGCCCCCCAGGGCCAGGGCGGTCGACCGATGCAGTTGGCCGGCGGCCGTCTCGATGACCGCGTACTCGGTGCCGACCGCCACCGAGACCAGCCCGGCCAGCAGGGGCAGGTGGGCGTAGTTCCAGACCAGCCCCTGGAGGACGCTGCGGATGGCACCGTCGTCGAGGCGGTCGAAGTACAGCCACCACAGGCAGGCCACGGCCACGAAGCCGCCGACCGCGGCGGCCAGCGTCCGGACGGTCCAGTCGACGTCGGCGGCGCCCTGGGCGACCGAGATCACCGACTCCCCCAGCACGATCAGGGTGAACAACCCGAACCGCTCGACCAGGTGGCTGGTGTGGATCGGGGCCTTGGCGATCTGGCGGCGCCCGACCCAGGGGGCGGACAGCTCGATGGTCAGGGCCACGCCCCACAGCACGTACCGGGCCGGCTCGGGCACGAACACCGAGACCAGCCAGAGCGACGCCCCGATGGTGAACGCCGCCAGGTAGAGGTTGAGCAGCGGCCGGGCCGCGGCCGCATGGCGCCGAGCGCGCGCGTTGAGCAGCAGCACGATGCCCCGGACGGCCACGAAGGTGAGGGCGAACCGGGCCGCGCCGCCGTGCAGGGCGTCGTGGACGCTGAGGGCCATGGCGATGACGGCCAGCATCCCGGCCAGGACCAGGACCCGGTGGAGCAGGTCGTCGGTGTCGAACCGGTCGGCGTAGACCGTGTAGCCGACCCAGGCCCACCAGACGGCCACGAACAGGCCGGCCGTTCCCAGGAAGTCGCTCAGGGTGTGGTAGTCCTCGAGGGTGTGGACGACCTCGGCGATCGAGATGACGAACACCAGGTCGAAGAACAGCTCGAGCCAGGTCGCGTGCCGCTCGCCCTGGTCCTCCAGGGTCCGCAGCTGGGGCGGGCGCAGCCATGGCCGCCGCGTGGTTGTCGCCATCGAGCCTCCGCTTACATGATTACCATGCCGCTTGCCGCACCGAACAGCTGCCGCCCGGCGGACATTCCCGGGGCGGGACCCGGGATCGACGGCCGGGGGCGGGTGTAGCGTCCCCGGGGCAGCCCGGACCGGCCCCGGGCCCCGGGCCAGCCCGAGGAAGGGGGACCGCCGGTGGCCGTCGAGCCGATCTGGGAGCCGTCGCCGGAGCGGGTCGAGCGCGCGAACATCACCCGCTACCTGCACTGGCTGCGCGAGCGGCGAGGGCTGCGGTTCGCATCCTACGACGAGCTGTGGCGCTGGTCGGTGGACGACATTGACGGGTTCTGGACCTCCATCTGGGAGTTCTTCGAGGTCGGTGGGCCGGCCCCCAGCCCGGCCCTTGCCGAGCGGCGGATGCCAGAGGCGCGCTGGTTCCCCTCGGCGACCCTCAACCACGCCGAGTTGTCGCTGCGCCGCCACGACGACCACCCGGCGCTGCTGTTCGGCAACGAGGCCGGCGAGCTCGGCACGATCAGCTATGCCGAGCTGGGCCGGCGGGTGGCGGCGGTCGCGGCCGGGCTGCGCGAGCTCGGGGTCGCCAAGGGCGACCGGGTCGCCGCCTACCTGCCCAACGTGCCCGAGACGGTGATCGCGATGCTGGCCACGGCGAGCATCGGCGCCATCTGGTCGAGCTGCGCCCCCGAGTTCGGGGTCTCCAGCGTCGTCGATCGCTTCGCCCAGATCGAGCCCAAGGTGCTGGTCGCGGTCGACGGCTACCGGTACGGCGGCGCCTGGCACGACCGGCGCGACGCCCTGGCCGAGATCCGCCGGCGGCTCCCGACCGTGAAGGCCACCGTCCTGGTCGGCGCCTCGGGCCGGGAGGGCCCGCCGGGTCCAGGCGGCACGCCCCAGGCCTCCGGGAACGGCACCGTCGCCTGGGACCGGCTGCTGGAGCAGGGGGCCGGGGCCGTGCTGGTCTGCGAGCCGGTGGCCTTCGACCATCCGCTGTGGGTGCTGTACTCCTCGGGCACCACCGGGCTGCCCAAGGCGATCGTCCACGGCCACGGCGGGATCGCCCTCGAGCTGCTGAAGTCGATCTCGCTGCAGCTGGACCTGGGGCCGGCCGACCGCTTCTTCTGGTTCACCACCACCGGCTGGATGATGTGGAACTTCCTGGTCGGCGGTCTGCTGCTCGGCTCGACGGTGGTCCTGTACGACGGCAGCCCCGGCCACCCGGACATGGGGGCCCTGTGGCGCTTCGCCGAGCGCAGCCAGATGACCTACCTGGGGACCAGCGCCGCGTTCGTGCTGGCCAGCATGAAGGCCGGGATCGAGCCGGCCCGCGACGCCGGCCTGTCGGCCCTGCACTCGATCGGGTCGACCGGCTCCCCTCTGCCCCCCGAGGGCTTCGCCTGGCTGTACGAGCACGTTGCCGCCGACGTGCTCGTCGGCTCGACCAGCGGCGGCACCGACGTCTGCACCTCGTTCGTCACCTCCTGCCCGCTGCTGGCTGTCTACCCGGGCGAGATCCAGTGCCGCGCCCTGGGGGCCAAGGTGGAGAGCTACGACGAGGACGGCCGGCCGGTGGTCGGCCAGGTCGGCGAGCTGGTCGTCACCGAGCCGCTGCCCAGCATGCCGCTGTTCTTCTGGAACGACCCCGACGGCGAGCGCTACCGCGACAGCTACTTCTCCACCTGGCCGGGGGTCTGGCGCCACGGCGACTGGCTCGAGGTCACCGAGCGGGGCAGCTGCATCATCAGCGGCCGCTCGGACTCGACCCTGAACCGTGGCGGCGTCCGGATGGGCACGGCCGAGTTCTACCGGGTGGTCGAGGGCCTCGACGAGGTCGTCGACAGCCTGGTGGTGGACGTCAGCGACCCGGGCGGCGAGGGCCGGCTGCTGCTGTTCGTGGTCCTGCGCCAGGGGGCCGAGCTGGACGACGAGCTCCGGAGCCACATCCGGGCCGCGGTCAGGGCCGAGCTCTCCCCCCGCCATGTTCCCGACCGGATCGACGCCATCGCCGAGGTGCCACGGACCCTCTCCGGCAAGAAGCTGGAGGTGCCGGTGAAGCGGGTGCTGGCCGGGGTCCCGCTCGACGAGGCGGTCAGCGAGGGCGCCCTGGCCAACCCCGACGCCATCCACCAGGTGGTCGCCCTGGCCCGCGAGCCCGGCTAGCCGCCGTTCCCGGCCAGGCGTGGCCGCCCTTGGTTGCGCAGATTTCCGCTTCGCGTGGGATGCTTACCTGTGGCCGACGTGGCGAGCAGGAACCAAACGGCCACTCATGGTAGTGCGCTCTTAGCACGATGCTCTCTTCGCGGTGGGTCATGCCGCGCCGAGGGATCGTCGACCTGGGCGGAGGCGAGTGCGCGAACCGGATGTGCTGCCCCACGGAAGCGGCGGCGCCAGCTCGGCCTGGTGGGACTCGCAGGAGCCCTCGGGCCGGCCACCCGTGCGCGACCGGCGGGGGCGGCCGCTGATCGCGGCCCTGCTCTCCTGCCTGCTGCCCGGGGCCGGCCAGCTGTACCTGGGGTACCGGCGCCGGGGCGCGGCCATGCTGGTGATCACCGTGCTGTGCCTGGCCGTGGGGGTCGGGCTGTTGAGCGAGCCGACGGCCATCTCGCGCATGCTGGTGCAGCCCCAGGCCCTGCTCGCCCTGCTGGTGGCCGACGCCGGCCTGCTGGTGTTCCGGATCGTCGCCGTGCTCGACGCCTACCTGCTGGCCTCGCGGGACGACCACCAGGCGCCGGCCACGAGCGGCTGGCGCAAGAGCGCGGCCGTCGGGCTGGTCGCGCTCGTGACCCTGACCGCGGCCCCGCACGCCGCCGCCGCGTTCTATGACCTCCAGGCCTATGACCTGGTGACCTCGGTCTTCGCGGGCGAGGACCCGCAGTGGCACGCGCGGGACCGCGACCGCCACCAGACGGCCAACGGGCTGGTCACGGCCATTCCCGGCCGGGTCACGGTGCTGCTGCTTGGCGGCGACGCCGGGCCGGGCCGCCGCGGCCGGCGCACCGACACGATGATCGTGGCCAGCTTCGAGCTGGCCACCGGGAAGGTGACGCTGTTCGGGCTGCCCCGCAACATGGTCCAGGTGCCACTGCCCGACGGTCCGGCCGCCGACCACTTCGGCCAGTGCCGCTGCTTCCCGAGGCTGCTCAACGAGCTGTACGCCTTTGCCGAGGACGAGCGGCCCGACCTGTTCCCGAACAGCAAACGGCCGGGCATCGCGGCCGTCGCCGGGGCCGCCGAGGAGCTGCTCGGGCTGCCCATCGACCACTACGCTCTGGTCGACCTGCTCGGGTTCGTGGACGTGGTCGACGCTCTCGGCGGGGTCACCGTCAACAACCTCAAGCCGCTGCGCATCGAGATCGACCGCCTGGGCCGCGAAGGCAGCCAGCCGGCGTTCGACATCCAGCCGGGGCGCCGGCACCTCAACGGCTTCACCGCCCTCGCCTACTCGCGGTCGCGGGAGACGACCAGCGACTACGACCGCATGCAGCGCCAGCGGTGTGTGATCGGCTCGCTGGCCAGGCAGTCCAAGCCGGCCGAGGTCCTTGCCGCCTTCCCCAAGCTGGTGAGGGTGCTCAAGCGCAGTGTGGCCACCGACATCCCGGCCAGCCGGCTGCCCACCCTGCTCGAGGCGGCCGGCGACAAGCCGATCAAGGTGGCCACGATCGGGTTCCAGCCGCCCACCTACAACAGTGGCTGGTCATCGGGCTACCCGATCCCGGACGTGGCCAAGATCCAGAGCGCCGTGCGCCGGATGACCCGGACGGCAGCCGACACCACCGCCACGACCCGGGCCGATCCCGACGGGCTCGGCGGGGTCACCTCCACCACCAGGGCCCCGGCCACCCGCTCCTCCGACTCGGCCCAGCGCAAGCCGGCCTGCGGCACGTCGGCCTGACCCGCCGGGCCCGCTCCAGGCGTGGACGGCCACGGCCGGCCCGTCTCCGGCCGCCCCGAGCAGGTGGACGTGGCCCGGCGGGAACACCGTGGTGGCGCCGGCCCGCCAGGTGGTCCGGCGGCCGGTGGTCCAGATGGTCGGGTCGAGGCACTCCTCGCTGAGCGCGCCCTCGACCACCGAGACGGCCACGGTGGCGGTGCCGTGGTGGTGGGCGGCGGTGACCAGCCCGGCCGGCCACCCTAGGAGCCAGGCCTCGGCCTCCGCGGTGACCAGGAGGGGGACCGACCACGGCCGGTCGGCCGGGCCCGCGGCCACGGGCCGGGCCTCCCGGGCCAGGTTGGCGGTCAGCTGGACGAGGTCGGCCGGGAGGCCGGTGGTGGTGAGGGAGCGCATGCGGGCGTCCTTTGTTGCGGGCGAGCAGGACGGAGGACCGGCCCGGGCGGGCGGCTCGCCTCAGCAGGTGGGCGGAGCCGGACGCCGGGCCCGGGGACACGCGCAGGACCCGATCGGCCTCAGAGTGAGGCGGGGATGGCCGTTGGCGGCGTTCCGGTGCGGCATGGCAATCGGGGAGGGTGCCGTCAGCGGCGCCCGCTGTCAAGCCGGTGCGGGCCCGAAAGGCGCCTTTATCAGATCGAAACCATCCCGTGCTGCTCCGGATGCCTGATCAACCGGGTTGATTAGGCGGCTTCGGCTATGGTTTCGCCAACTTTGGTGCCTGCGTCCCCCTGTAGTACGGCCCTGCCGGCACCCGACAAGCGCCTGACCCGGCTGGGGTCGTTGGCTTGCCGCTTTCTCCCGGTCGTACGCGAAAGGAGCACGACAGCATGAGGACCCGTCTCCGCCTCGGCGCTGCCACTGCCGTCGGCCTGGGAGCGCTGCTCCTGGCCACGGTGCTGGCCTCTCCGGCGCTCGCCTGGCACTCGAACGTCACCGTCACCGCCCGCTGCCTCGACGGCCAGGTCCGGGTCCACTACACGGTGGAGGCCTGGGAGAAGCAAGGCCACGAGGCGACCGTCGACGTCTCCTACAAGCTCAACGGCGAGGTCACCGAGCTCCAGTCCGATGAGCACTTCTTCGGGCCCCAGCACAACCAGTTCTCCGACCACTTCGACCTGCCCGCCGGCACCACCGGCACGATCACCTTCCTGGCCGTCGCCCACTGGAGCAGTGGCGAGACCTCCAGCGACAAGGGCAGCGCCGAGCTTCCGCCGGCCGACAAGTGCGAGGAGTCGACCACGACCACCACCGAGGAGGAGACGACGACCACGCCGACGACCTCCGAGGTGACCACGACCACAGCGCCCGATGAGAACGTCGCGCCGTCGACCACGCTGGCCTCGACGACCACCGAGGCCGCGGTGGGCGCTGCCACCAGCACCACCGGTGGCGGCGAGCTGCCCTTCACCGGGGCCACCGCCGGTCCGATGCTGATCGCCGGGATCGCCCTCGTGGCCGGAGGCACCCTGTTCCTCCTGGTCAGCCGGGTTCGGGAACGCCAGGCGACCAGGTAGCCTTCCCTGACGAAGGGCCCCCACGGACGGGGGCCCTTCGCGTACCCGGAGCCGGGCCGGGTCCCCTCAGCTCTCGGCGCGCTGCTTCAGGCCGTTGGCGAACTGGCGGAACGACGGCCCCAGGTCGGGCATCGAGCGCCAGATCAGCGGCAGGAGGGGCCCGGTGTACTCCTCGCGCATGGTGAACCGGGTCGAGCCGTCGGTGCCCGGGGCCAGGGTGAAGGTCCGGACGCCCTTGAACAGGCCGAGCGGCATGCCGCCGCTCCAGGTCATCCGCTGGCCGGGGGTGAACTCGGTGACCTTCACCGGGAAGGCGCGGCCCGGGTTGGCCTTGGACAGCACCTTGATCTTCTGGCCGGGCGCGATGCTGCCCTCGACCCGTTCGACGCCCGAGTCCCACACCTGGTAGCCGGGGGCGTCGGTCAGGATGGCCCAGATCGCGCCCGGGCTGGCCTTGATCTCCGCGGCGGCGTCATACGCCTTCATGTCTGGCCGGTCCTCCTTCGAGTGGTAACAGATGCGTTACGGTAACAGTTCTGTTACGCTGGGGCAATGCCGCTGCATGCCCTGCCCGGAGACCCCTTCGACGCCCTCGGGGACCCGAACCGCCGGGCGATCGTCGAGCTGCTCCGCACCGGCGACCGGTCGGTCAGCGAGCTCACCGACGCGCTGCCCAACCGGATCAGCCGGCCCGCCGTGTCCCGGCACCTGCGCCTGCTCAAGGAGGCCGGCCTGGTGACCGATCGGGCAGAGGGCACCCGCCGGCTCTACCGGCTCGACGGCGAGGGGATCGAGGCGGTGCGGGAGTACCTGGAGCACGTCTGGGGGGAAGCGGCGGCCCGGTTCCGGCTGCTGGCCGAGAACACGGGCGAGCAGACGGGACGGGACGACAGGTGACGGAGCCGATCGAGCCGATCGAGATCGAGTTCGAGGTCGCCTGCTCGCCCGAGCACGCCTTCGACACCTGGGCGAACAGGACCTCGACATGGTGGCCGCGGAGCCACTCCATGACCTCGGCGCCGGGCCTGGTGGTGACCTTCGAGCCCCGCCAGGGCGGCCGCATCTTCGAGCGCACCCCCGACGGCGCCGAGCACGACTGGGGCGAGGTCGTGGCCTGGGAGCCCCCGAACCGCCTGGCCTACCTCTGGCACCTTGGCAGCGACCGCGGCCGGGCCACCGAGGTCGACATCTCCTTCGCCGGCGACGCCTCGGCCACCACCGTCACCATCACCCACCGCGGCTGGGAACGCCTCGGCGCCGACGCCCCCGCCTGGCGCCACCGCAACCTCGACGGCTGGAGCGGGCTGCTCCCCCACTACCAGCAGGCGGCAGCCGAACCCGCCAGTGCCGGGTCCCCCGGTGGGGGAGCGTAGCCCAACCGCGGTGAGGGCGGATCGGGTTGTCCACAGCCCGTAGGCTCGGGCGGCCCCTCGGGTCGGGCGGCCCAAGGCTCGGGCCACCCAAGGCTCGCGCGAACCTAGGCTCGGGTGGCGAGGACCTCGCTGGCGTCGACCAGTTGGTAGGCGTAGCCCTGCTCGGCAAGGAAGCGCTGGCGGCGCTGGGCGTACTCGGTGTCGTTGGTGTCGCGGCTGACCACCGTGTAAAAGCGGGCCCGGCCGCCGTCGGCCTTGGGGCGCAGGATGCGGCCGAGGCGCTGGGCCTCCTCCTGGCGGCTGCCGAAGGTCCCGGAGACCTGGATGGCCACGTTGGCCTCGGGCAGGTCGATGGAGAAGTTGGCCACTTTGGACACGACCAGGCGGCCCAGCTCCCCGCTCCGGAACGCGGCGAACAGGGCCTCGCGCTCCTTCACCGGGGTCGCCCCGGTGATCACCGGGGCCTCGAGCAGCTCGCCGAGGATGCGGAGCTGGTCGAGGTACTGGCCGATGACCAGGACCCGGTCGGCCCGGTGGGCCTCGGCCAGGCTGGCCACCACCGGGAGCTTGGAGGCGGCGGTGGCGGCCCGGCGGTAGCGCTCCTCGGGTGGGGACAGGGCGTAGTCCATCCGCTCCTCGTCGGTCAGGTCGACCCGGACCTCGACGCAGTCGGCGGCGGCCACCCACCCCTGCGCCTCCAGGTCGCGCCAGGGCACGTCGTAGCGCTTGGGCCCGATCAGGCTGAACACGTCGGCCTCGCGGCCGTCCTCGCGGACCAGGGTGGCAGTCAGGCCCAGCCGCCGCCGGGCCTGGATCTCGGCCGTCATCCGGAACACCGGCGCCGGCAGCAGGTGGACCTCGTCGTAGACGATCAGGCCCCAGTCCTCGCGCCCGAGCAGGTCCAGGTGGGTGTGGCGGCCGCCGCGCCTGGTGATCAGGACCTGGTAGGTGGCGATGGTGACCGGGGCGATCTCCTTGCGCGCCCCCGAGTACTCCCCCACCTGGGCCGGCTGGAGGTCGGTGCGGGCCAGCAGCTCCTCGCGCCACTGGCGCGCGGCCAGGGTCGAGGTGACCAGGATCAGCGTGCGGGCGCCGACCGCGGCCATGGCGCCGAGGCCGACGAGGGTCTTGCCGGCCCCACACGGCAGCACGATCACCCCTGACCCGGCGGCGGTGAAGGCGGCCACCGACTCGCGCTGGTAGCGGCGGAGCCCGAAGCGCTCGCCGGTGCCGGCGTGGGCGGCCAGCACCTCGATCGGGAGCGGCGTCCCCTCGACGTACCCTGCCTGGTCGTCGGCGGGCCAGCCGAGGGCGAGCAGCGTCTGCTTGAGCCGCCCCCGCTCGGCCAGCGGAACCGCCACCCGGTCCGGGCCGAGGCGCTCGCCCAGGTGCGGTGCGACCTTGCGGCTGCGGACGACCTCTTCGAGCACGGCCGGGTCGGAGGAGACGAGCTCGATGCCATCCTCGCCGGCCCGCAGGACCAGGCGGCCGTAGCGGCCCATGGTCTCGACCAGGTCGGTGAGCAGCCCCGGCGGCACCGGGTAGCGGGAGTGCTCGTGCAGGGCGTCGGTGACCTGGGCCGGGGTGAGCCCGGCGGCCCGGGCGTTCCAGAGGGCGAGGGGGGTCAGGCGATACGTGTGGACGTGCTCGGGGCTCTTCTCCAGCTCGGCGAAGGGGGCGATGGCCGCCCTCGCCGCGTCCGCCTTGGGGTGGTCGACCTCCAGCAGCACGCTGCGGTCGCTCTGGACGATCAGGGCGCCGTCAGCCACGCGCCGCCCTCTGGTGGTTGGTGTCGAGGGCCGGCGGGGCGGCCTGGACCGGGCGCCGGCCGCGCA
>DATENJ010000551.1:0-4700 GCA_035275125.1 Actinomycetes bacterium
CTCGACGACGGGTTCGTGGGGGGCCGCAACAGCTCCGGCGGCGGGTACGGCTACCTGCCCGTCTCCTACGCCGACACGGGCGTACTCGACAGCGGTGGTGCTATCACGGGAGAACGGGAGTCGGACAGCGGCACCATCACCATCCAGGAGGACCCCGATGAGGACCAGTCGGCCGGCGCACGGTAACCGGCCAACAGCTCGGCTCGTCACCGCAATGCTGGTGGCGCTGATCCTGGCGGTGCTGACCGCCGGCCCCGCCATGGCGTCGGCGGCCTCGGTCGCGGACGAGCTCAAGACCAGCCCGGTGTTCGTTGACCCGAACGCCCCGATCAAGGTCGACGCGAATGCGCTGGTCGAGAAGGTGCAGGCGGCCGAGACGCCGATCTTCATCGCGGTCCTGCCCGACGACGCCCGCGACGAGACCAACGGCAACACCGATGTGCTTGGGGCGAAGATCGCCGACGCGCTGAACGAGCGGGGCACCTATCTGGTGACCGCTGGCACCAAGTGGACCGCGGCCAGCAGCACGCTGAACCGGGGTGAGGCCAAGCAGCTGGCCGGGCAGGCGTTCCAGGCCAACGGCCAGGACCTCGACGCCGCCCTCAGCCAGTTCGTCGACGAGGTCTCCAGCGCCGCCAAGAGCGAGCCCGCGGCCCAGACGAGCGGTGACGGTGGCGGAGGTGGCGGTGGGGGGATCGCGACGGTTGCGGTGCTTGCTGTGGTGCTGGTCGGTGGCGGGGCGCTGATCTTCGGGGCCAGGCGGCGCCGGAGGGAACGCGAGGCCGAGCGGCAGCGGGAGCTGGAGGAGGTCAAGTCGGTCGCCAACGAGGACCTGGTCGCGCTGTCCGACGACATCCGGGCCCTCGACCTGGACACCAGCATGCCCGACGCCGACCCGGAGGCGGTGCGCCACTACACCGACGCGGTCGACCAGTACGAGAAGGCGGCCACGGCCCTCGACCGGGCCCGGCGGACCGAGGACCTGGCCCCGATGAGCGCCGCCCTCGAGGCGGGGCGGTTCTCGATGGCGTCGGCCAAGGCGATCCTTGAGGGCCGCCCGGTCCCCGAGCGCCGGCCGCCCTGCTTCTTCGACCCGCGGCACGGCCCCTCGGTCGAGGACGTCGAGTGGGCGCCTCCCGACGGCGCCCCCAGGATGGTCCCGGCGTGCGCGGCCGACGCCCAGCGGGTCCACGACGGCCTCGAGCCGGAGTCGCGCCAGGTGCTGGCCGGCGCCGGCGGCCGCATGACCCCCTACTGGAACGCCCCCGGCTACTACGGCCCCTATGCCGGCGGCTACTTCGGCGGCTTCCCCATGGGCGGCCTGTTCTCCGGCCTGCTGCTGGGCAGCTTCCTCGGCGGCGGATGGGGCGGCTACCCGGTCTACGCCGGCGGCGACGGTGGTGGCGATGGCGGCGGCGACGGTGGCGACGGTGGCGCCGGTGGCGACTTCGGTGGTGGCGACTGGGGCGGCGGCGGTGGCGACTGGGGCGGCGGCGACTTCGGCGGGGGTGACTTCGGCGGCGGCGACTTCGGCGGCTGAGGTTCGCGACGGTCGGGTAGGCTGACCGGACATCCGCGGACGAAGGAGTTCGCCCATGAGCCTGTCCGTACGCCGCGACGGGGCGGCCACCTGGATCACGCTCGACCGCCCGGACGCGCTCAACGCGCTCGACGGCCCGGTCAAGGAGGCGCTGGCCGGCGCCCTCGCCGAGGCCGCCGAGGACCCGGGCGTGCGGGCGGTCGCCCTGACCGGGGCCGGCCGGGCGTTCTGCGTCGGCCAGGACCTGCGTGAGCTGGAGGACGGCTACCGGGAGGGCCGGGCGGCCGACTTCGCGGCCGAGCTGGAGCGCTACTACGCGCCGATCTGCCGGCTCCTGGCCGAGATGCCCAAACCGACCGTTGCCGTGGTCAACGGGGTCGCGGCCGGGGCCGGGGTGTCGCTCGCCCTGGCCTGCGACCTGCGGCTGGCCAGCAGCGCGGCCCGCTGGCGGCTCGCCTTCGCCGGCATCGGCCTGGTCCCCGACGCCGGCTCGACCTGGCACCTGCCCCGGCTCGTCGGCCTGTCACGGGCCATGGAGATGGCCCTGCTCGGCGACTGGGTCGACGCCGACCAGGCGCTGCGGTTCGGGCTGGTCAACCGGGTCTGGCCGGCCGAGGACCTCCAGCGCGAGGCCGAGGCGGCCCTGGCCGCGCTGGCCGCCGGGCCGACCCTGGCCTTCGGCCGCACCAAGGCCCTGTTCCGCGACCACCTCGGGACCGGCCTGGCCGGCGCGCTCGCCGGCGAGGCCGAGGCCCAGGTCGCCTCCGGCCGGACCAAGGACCACCTGGAGGGCGTCACCGCCTTCCTGGAGAAGCGCCCCCCGAACTTCCAGGGAGCCTGAACCATGCCAGCCGACTATCAGCTGTGGATCGACGGCGCGCCGACCGGCGCGGCCAGCGGGGAGACCTTCGCGACCCTCGACCCGTCCACCGGGAAGGCTCACGCCACCGTTGCTCGGGCCGGCCCCCTCGACGCCGACCGGGCGGTGGCCGCCGCCCGGGCCGCCTTCGAGGACGGCCGCTGGTCGGGCCTGAAGCCGGAGCGGCGGGCCGCGGTGCTCCAGGCGGTCGCGGCCAAGCTCAAGCAGGAGGCCGCCCGCCTGGTCGACCTGGAGGTCCGCGACTCGGGCGGCACCATCCGCAAGACCCGGTCGTCCGACGTCTCGGGGGCGATGTTCACCTTCCGGACCTACGCCGAGCTCGCCACCCGGCTCCCGGCCGAGGTGCCGCTGCCGTTCACCGTCGCCCCCGGCCCCAGCCACAACTACCTGCGCCGGGAGCCGGTCGGGGTCTGCGCGGCCATCGTCCCCTGGAACTTCCCCATCCAGAACGCCGCCTGGAAGCTGGCCCCGGCCCTGGCCGCCGGCAACAGCGTGGTCCTCAAGCCGGCCGAGCAGACGCCCTGCACGGCGATCGAGCTGGCCAAGCTGTGCACCGAGGCCGGCGTGCCCGACGGCGTGGTTAACGTCCTGCCCGGGTTCGGGCCGGAGGCCGGCGAGCCCCTTGTCACCTCGCCCGGGGTCGACAAGGTCGCCTTCACCGGCTCGACCGAGGTCGGCCGGCGGGTCGCCGCCCTTGCCGCCGGCACGGTCAAGAACGTCCTGCTGGAGCTGGGCGGCAAGTCGGCCAACATCCTGCTCGACGACGCCGACCTTGAGCTGGCCGCCGACGGCGCCGCCTACGCGATCTTCTTCCACCAGGGCCAGGTCTGCACCGCCGGCAGCCGGCTGCTGGTGGCCAGGCCGATCCATGACGAGGTGGTGGCCCGCCTGGTCGACATCGCCGAGCGGATCACCGTCGGCCCGGCCGCCGACCCGGCCTCGGACATGGGCCCGCTGGTCTCGGCCGAGCAGCTGGAGCGGGTCGAGGGCTACGTCCGGGCCGGTCAGGAGGAAGGGGCCAAGCTGGCCACCGGCGGCCACCGGGTCGAGGTCGCCGGCCACGAGGGCGGCTTCTACTTCGCCCCGACCATCTTCACCGGGGCCGACCCGGCCTCGCGTATCGCCCAGGAGGAGATCTTCGGGCCGGTCCTGACCGTCATCCCGGTCGACGACGACGACCACGCCGTCGCCGTGGCCAACGACTCGCGGTACGGCCTGGCCGGCGCCGTCTGGAGCCGCGACTCGGCCCGCGCCGTCCGGGTGGCCGAGCGCCTGCGCACCGGGACGGTCTGGGTCAACGACTACCACCTCCTCAACCCCCGGTACCCCTTCGGCGGCTACAAGCAGTCCGGCGTCGGCCGCGAGCTCGGCGAGGAGGGGTATCTCGCCTACACCCAGACCAAGCACGTCCACGTCGACATCACCCAGCAGCGCGCCCGCCACCGCTGGTTCGACGTCACCATCCCCCGCCGCCGCTAGCCGGCCAGGGTCTTGCGGAGGCGCCAGGTGGCCAGGGCGAGGAGGGCCACGGCGAAGGAGGCCAGGACGGCCAGCTGGAGGGCGATGCCGGCGATGTCCTCGCCCTTGGCGATCAGGGCGATGAAGGCGTCCATGGCCCAGGCCTGGGGGAACAGGTGGCCGGCGACGCGCATGGGCTCCGGGACGATGGCCAGGGGCCACATGCAGCCGCCGAGCATGCCGAGGGCGATGCCGACCGGGGGGCCGATCGAGGTGGCCTGCTCGGCGTTGCGCAGGACCGAGCCGCCGAGCATGCCGACGCCGGTGCCGACCAGGGCGAAGGTGACCACCAGGAGCAGGGCGGCCGGAGGGTCGCCCCAGTCGACCCCGAACACCAGCCAGCCGACGCCGAAGATGATCGCCGCCTGGAGCAGGGCGACGGCGAAGCGGCTCAGGGCCTCGCCGAACAGGATCGTGGAGGTGGTGGTCGGGGTGGCCAGCATGCGCCTGGTCACCCCGAGGCGGCGGGCCTCGATCAGGCCGGCCGCCCCGGCCAGCGAGGTGATGAACACGAACAGGACGAGGTTGGCCGGGGCGGTGTAGTTGAAGCCGGTCGGCAGCGCGTCCTCGCGGCCGCCGATGGTGGTCGCCTCGACCCGGACCTGCTCCGGCAGCGCGGTCAGCGCCCTGGCCCTGGCCAGGGCGGTGCCGAAGGGGACGCCGGCGTTGTCGGCGGCGAACCGGGCCGCCTTCACCTCGGCCGCCTGCCTGGCCACCACGGCCGCGACGGCCGAGCGGACCGGGGCCGGGGCCGGCCGGGTC
>DATENJ010000552.1:0-2110 GCA_035275125.1 Actinomycetes bacterium
GTCGGGACGGCCCGCAACCGGGCCACCTCCAGCTTCGCCGCCATGAGCTCGTCCGGCGAGGGCGGTGGGGAGCCGGCGGCCCCGGCGGCGATCCGCTCCTCGGCCCGCCCGGCCCCGGCCAACATCGGCGGCAACGGCGGCGCCAGCAGCGCCGGCGCCAAGCCGCTGAAGCTGCCCGACCTGTCCGGCGGTGAGCGAGGGTCGGATGCGTAGCCCCCTGGAGATCCGCTACCGCTTCGGCCCGCTGGAGCGACGCGGCTGGATCGGCGCGCTGCGCCCCGGCCAGCTGGCGATCATCGGCAGCGCCGTGTTCTTCACCCTCCTGCTGGTCCAGGCCCTCAAGAATGGCCTCGGGCTGCTGGGCGGCGTGATCCTCCTCAGCCTGGGGGCGCTGCTCACCTTCGTGCCCCTCTATGGGCGGCCCCTCAACGAGTGGGTCCCCGTGATCGGAGTGTTCATGGCCCGCAAGGCGACCGGACGCAGCCGCTTCCGCTCGCGCGCCCCCGAAGCCGGCACCCGGTTCGCCGGCGGTGACGAGCCCGTCAAGCTGCCCGACACCATCGGCAAGGTGGAGCTGCTCGCCTTCCCGTTCCGCGGGGTCGAGCTGGGCGTGCTCGCCGACCGGACCAACCACACCTTCTCGGCCGTCATCCAGGCCAGGGCGCGCTCGTTCGTGCTCCTCGACCCCGTGGACAAGGCCCACCGGCTGGCCGGCTGGGCCGGGGTGATCGCCGGCCTGGCCCGCGAGGGCAGCCCGATCAGCCGGGTCCAGTGGATGGAGCGCACCGCCCCCGACGACCCCGACGCCCTGAGCCGCTACCTGCGCGAGGCGATCGACCCTTCCATCGGCCTTGACGCCCTGCCCCTGCAGAGCTACCTGCGCCTGACCCACGCCGCCGCCCCGGTCACCGAGCAGCACGAGCTCTACATCGTGCTCCAGCTCAACGCCAGCAAGGCCGGCAGGGCCATCAAGCAGGCCGGCGGCAAGGACACCGGCGCCTGCCTGGTCCTGGCCAGGGAGCTGGAGACCATGGCCCGCCGCCTCGAGGCGGCCGAGGTCGAGGTCCTCCACGCCCTCGGCCCGCGCCGCCTGGCGGCCACCATCCGCCTCTCCTACGACCCCCACGCCCGGGCCAACCTGGCCCGCCTGGACAGCGTCGACCCCGGCCGCGGCGGCGTCTCCCCCCGCAACGCCTGGCCGATGCGCGCCGAGGAGCACTGGGGCTACTACCGGACCAACGACGTCGTCCACGCCACCTACTGGATCGCCGAGTGGCCGCGCATCGACGTCGGCCCCGACTTCCTGGCCCCCCTGCTGGTCCAGACCCGTTCGATGCGGACCGTGGCCGTCACCATGGAGCCGGTGCCGCCGCTGAAGGCGATGCGCGCCGTCGGGTTCGCCAAGACCGCCGACGTGGCCGACGACGAGCTCCGCCAGAAGCTCGGCTTCCTCGGCACCGCCAAGCGCCGCAACCAGGCCGACGCCGTGAACCGCCGCGAGCAGGAACTCGCCGACGGCCACGCCGACGTCCGCTTCTCCGGCTACATCACCGTCACCGCCGACAGCCCCGAAGCCCTCGCCGAAGCCTGCGGCGAGGTAGAGCACGCCGCCGGCCAGTCCCGCCTCGAGCTGCAGCGCTGCGACGGCGAACAGGAGCTCTGCTTCTCCTACACCCTCCCGATGGGCCGAGGCCTCAAGTGACAGCCCCGGCCCCGCGCCGGTGATCCGGCCGTGGCGCCGTTCCCCCTCGACCCGACGCCGGTCCATGTGCCCGACGAGGTGCTCACCGACCTCCAGCGGCGCCTGGAGCTGACCCGCTGGCCGGACGACGCCGGCAACCAGGACTGGCACTACGGCGTGAGCCGGACCTACCTGCAGGAGCTGCTCGACTACGTTCAACGGCGACCGGGCCTGGGACCTCAGCGGTGGCCGGCCCATCCCCCTCGCCGCCCAGACCCTCGCCCTCAGATCGGGACCTCGATCCGCACCTACGCCAACAACAACCGCTACCCCTGGACCCCGTCCCATGACCGGCGGCCGGCGATCGAGGCGCCCACCGGGATCACCTTTGTCGGCTACGAGAACCCACCCGGGGTTCGCACCGACCGG
>DATENJ010000553.1:0-2835 GCA_035275125.1 Actinomycetes bacterium
CACCAGCACGACCGTGGCCAGGGCCAGGCTGGCCGCGATCGGTCCGAGCGGGTCGAGGTCGGCCAGCCGCCGGTTCACGATCACCGGGGCGGTCGCGTACCCGAGGGTGGCCACCAGGATGAGGACGGCCCCCAGGAGCTCCCCAGGCCGGCCGGCCACGTCGACCCCGAGCAGGGCGACCACGCCACCGAACCCCACGACCAGCCCGGCCAGCCGCGAACCGGTCGGCCGGTCCTCTGGCGAGAACCGCACCGACAGCAGCGCCACCATCAGCGGCATCGAGGCGATCAGGATCGCGGCCAGCGACGAGGCCACGTACTGCTCGCCGAGGGCGATGAGCAGGAACGGCACGGCCACCTCGCAGGCGGTGTAGGCGGCGATCGCCCGCCACCGGCCCCCGAGTCCCGACAGCGCCCCCCGGCGCCGGGCCAGCGGCAGCAGGATCGCAGCCCCCAGGGCCACCCGCGACCAGGCGACGAACGCCGGCGGCACCCCGTCGGAGACCGCGACCTTGATGAAGAAGTACGGCACCCCCCACACCACTGACACGGCGGCGAACAGCAGCCAGGCGCGCGGGGTCATGGGTCCTGCGCCGCCTCCCCGCGCAGCCACTGGATGTACCGTTCGGCCGAGCGCTCGACCACGGCCTTGGCGTCGCGGCGCAGCACCGGCTGCCACCAGCCGCCGTAGATACGGTCGTAGCGGTACGGCCGGACCGCCTCGACCACGGCCCGGACGGCCCGCTCGGGCAGGGGCAGCCGGTTGGGCGCGCTGCGCACGAAGGTGACCCGGTCCTCGCCCGGGGTCACGAAGATGGTGTCGCCGCTGAGCAGCGCCCCGGCCCCGCCCGCCCCTGCGGCCCAGTGGACCACCGCGCTGCCCGCGAAATGCCCGCCGCACTGGACCAGCGTGACCCCGGGCAGCACGGCCAGCGAACCCGACCAGGTCACCGGAGGACGCGCCGGCGGGTGGGTCAGCCAACCAAGGTCGGCCTCGGGGACCAGCACGTCGGCGTCGAAGGCGCTGCTCCAGCCGGCCATCGACCCGTAGAAATGGGGGTGGCTGGCGGTGACCGCGCGCAGGCCCCCGGCCTCGGTGACCGCCTCGACAGCCGCCTCGTCCAGGTACCCCGGCGGGTCCCAGAGCAGGTTCCCCTCGGCCGTGCGGACCAGCAGCGCCCGCTGGCCGATGGCCACCGGCGGGTCGACCCCGATCCCGAGCAGCCCCGGCTCGACCTCACGCACGTCGGCGCGGTGCCCGGCCGCGGCCAGCTCCTCGGCGGTGGTCCAGCGCTGCCCGGTCGCCGGCACCCACTGGCGCTCGTCGGCGCAGATGATGCAGGCCCCGGGAGGCGACGGCGCCTCGGGGTAGTGGTTGGCGCAGGTGGCGCAGATCCAGACCGGCACGATGACGCCACCTTAGTAGAATGCTGCGACGGTCCCCAGCGGGCGGAGGGACGTGCAGCCCGAGACAAGGTACGCGCGGTTGGGCGAGGACCGGCTCGCCTACCAGGTGCTCGGGGAAGGGCCCGACCTGGTGCTGACGATGGGCGCCTTCGGGCACGTCGACCTCATGTGGGAGGACCCCGGGGTGGCGCTGTTCCTGCGCCGGCTGGCCTCGTTCTCCCGGCTGATCTACTTCGACCGCCGCGGCACCGGCGCCTCCGACCCGCTGCCCGAGAACCTGCCGCCGCCCTGGGAGGCGTACGCCGACGAGGTGACCGCGGTCATGGACGCCGTCGGGTCGCGGCAGGCCGCGCTCATGGCGACCACCGCCGAGGCCGGCCCGATGGCGCTGTTCTTCGCCGCCACCCGGCCGGAGCGGACCAGCGCCCTGGTCCTCGGCAACGCCAGCGCCCGCTACCTGGCCGATGACGACTACCCGATCGGGTTCGAGCCCGAGTACGCCGATCGGCTCATCTCCGGGGTCGAGGACAGCTGGGGGACCGGGTCCCGACTGGCCGACGGCATCCCCAGCCGGGCCGGTGACGAGCGGTTCCGGCGCTGGATGGCCAAGGTCCAGCGCTCCATCGCCAGCCCCCGCACCGTCCATGTCTTCCTGCGGTCCATGTTCGAGGTGGACGTCCGGTCGCTGCTCCCGCTGGTCCAGGCGCCGACGCTGGTGCTCCACCGCCGGGACTTCCGGCTGCTCCCGATCGAGCACGGCCGCTACCTGGCCGAGCACATCCCCAACGCCCGGCTGGTCGAGCTGCCCGGCGCCGACGGCCCCCTGGCCTGGGAGTACCCGGAGGTGACGCTTGGCCACATCGAGGAGTTCCTGACCGGGGTGCGGGGGAGCGTCCCCCCGACCCGGGTGCTGGCCACGGTGCTGTTCACCGACATTGTGGCCTCGACCGAGCGGGCGGCCGAGCTCGGCGACCGCCGCTGGCGGGAGCTGCTCCAGGTCCACGACGACCTCGGCACCCGCCTGGTCGAGCAGTGGGGCGGCCGGGTCGTGAAGTCGACCGGCGACGGGCTCCTGGCCACCTTCGACGGGCCCGGCCGGGCCATCGCCGGCGCGGTCGCCCTCCGCGACCAGCTCGCCGACATCGACGTCCAGATCCGGGCCGGCCTCCACGCCGGCGAGGTCGAGCTCCGCGGCGACGACGTCGGCGGGATCGCGGTGCACATCGCGGCCCGCATCATGGCAGAGGCCGGCCCCGGCGAGGTGGTCGTCTCCCGCACCGTCCGCGACCTGGTCGCCGGGTCCGACCGCCAGCTCGAGGACCGCGGCAGCCACCAGCTCAAGGGCGTCGACGGCGACTGGCAGCTGTTCGCGGTTCCCAGCGGCTGATACAGGCCTCGCCGCGGAGGCGGGGTCCGCGGGGGCGGGGAC
>DATENJ010000554.1:0-2807 GCA_035275125.1 Actinomycetes bacterium
GGGCCGCGCCGGGTCTCGGGGAGCATGGCCAGCATGTTCAGGCGCAGGCCACCGACGGCCGTCAGCTCGTCGAGGACCTCGGGGAGCTCCTGCTCCATCTGGGCCCGCCAGCGCGGCAGCATGAGGTGCGGGAGGCGGAACTGGTTGATCCCGCGGCGTTCCCACGCCTCCCACGCCTGGGCCGCCGGCGGCGGCTCGGCCGGGTCGCGTTCCAGGACCGTCACCTGGTGCCCGCCGCGAGCGAGCAGCATGGCCGTTGACAGGCCGCCAAGGCCCGCGCCCAGCACGAGGATCTCCGCCACCATGCACCTCCGAGGGTGTCAGGAACCGATGCACGGCAGCGTCAACCGGAGCGGTGCCCACTCTCCAGGTCAGACGGTGGTCAGTTGCTGCTCAATCGCTGCCCGGGCGCGCCGGCGGCAGCCGCACCTCGCCGATCTCCACCGCCCACAACAGGTCGGTGAGCTGCTCGAGCGCCCTGGCCAGGTGGCGGCGGTAGGTGCTGAAGGGCAGGCCGAGCACCTCGGCGGCGGCCTCCTGGGTCGGGGCGGCCCGGACGAAGGTGCGCTGCAGCACCGCCCGCAGCAGGTCACCTTTGGGCTCGTTCCCGAGCCAGCCGACGGCGTCCTCGACGCTCACGCGGAGCCGGTCGGCGCTGGGACCAGCGGGCGTCGTGGCCAGCGAGGACCCCATCAGCGGGCTTGCCGCCAGCCGGTCGGGCCGGCGCAGGTCCTGGAGGGCGGACCTGACGGCGGCGGCGAACTGGGCCCGGTCGAGCGGCGGCGGGCGCAGCAGGGAGGGCGGCGGGGGCCCGGTACCGCCCGAGTGCTCCCGTTCGGTCATCAGGTCGAGCCACCGGTCGAACGGGATGCGCCGCCAGTCGCAGCCGTAGGCGACGTAGGACAGGCCGCCGGCCTCGAACTCCAGCTCCCGTCCGAACGCCAGGTAGTCGAAGAACGGCCCCCAGAACTCGTCGTCGAGGATGACCACGAACGACCACGCCAGCGGGCGCGACACCCACAGCAGCAGCGACGACACCGGGCCGGCCAGCACCGCGTAGCGGTCGCGCTGGTGCTCGCGCCGGCCACCGAGGAAGCGGGCGATGTCGACCTGCTCGCCGGGGCGGACCGGCCCCGCCGCCGCGACATGGTCCAGCACGGCCCGGGCGACCGGGTCGCGGTGCTCCATCGCCGAGCCGGTCGGGTGGAGCACGTGGTAGGCGAAGGCGGCCACGCCCTCGCTGTCCCGGACCACGCTGAGGGAGTCGGGCTGCTCCGCCAGCCAGCCCTCGGCGAGCTGGGCGGACGCCGGACCTTCGAACCCCTCGATGATCGAGAGGACCTGGTCGTGCTCCTGGCGGCGCGCCGGCACCACCGCGGCCGAGCCCTGGGCCCGCAGCGCGTAGAACACGGCGGTGAGCGGGCTCTTGCGGTGCAGGTACAGCAGGTGCTGGGCGAGGAGCTGGCGGTCGGGCCCGGTGGCGGCGCGCAGGCCGGCGACCACGTGGTCGTGGACGACCCGGTGCAAGGACCGGTACCGCTCCGGCGAGCGGCGCTCGAACTCGGCGTCCAGCACGTCCCGGGTGAGGTCGTGGGGCCAGAGCCCATGCGGGCCGCCGGCGACGAACGGCCGCTGTTCCAGCCACGCCCACACCGCGGGCGCGTCGGCGCCCACCACCTCCCGAAGGAGCTCCTCCGTGGTCAGCCAGGCGATGGCACAGGCGACCAGCCCGGTCACGTGCGCCTCGGTCGGCGCACCGCGGAGCACCGACTCCAGCAGCGCCGAGACGAGGTCGGGGACCTCGGCCAGACTGTCGGGGACGGTGCTGGTGACGGCGGCGTCGGCCAGCAGCGCCATGGCCAGCGGGTGGCCGCGGCCCAGCCCGACCAGCTGGGCACGGGCGGGCGGGGCGACCCCGGCCCGGGCGAGCAGCTCGTCGCTCTCCACCTCGTCGAAGTGGTCGAGCCGGTGGACCGCGACCACCGAGCGCCAGCCCGGATCGGTGCGCCAGAGCGCGGCCGGGGCGTCGCGGCCGGCCAGGACGACCAGGCCGTCGGCGGGCAGGGCGGGCAGGAACGCCTGCCGCAGCCATCCGTCGATCGGGCGGAGCTGCTCGTAGCCGTCGACCAGCAGGACGGCGCCCGCCAGCAGCTCGGCGGGCCGGCCGTTGCCGGGCCGTCCACCGAGCGCGACCAGGACGGCCTGCTCGAACCCCTCCGGGGAAGGGTCGATCTCCCGTGCGTCGATCAGCACGGCGGTCCGGCCGGCGTCCCGCGCCCGGCCGCGGAACTCCAGCAGCAGGGTCGTCTTGCCGATCCCGCCCGGGCCGTGCACGAGCAGGACCCGCCGCGGCGACCGCCCTCCGAGGGCGTCGTCGAAGCTGGCCAGCTCGCGCCGGCGCCCCACGAAGGTTCGGCGCCTGGCGTCGTCGAGAAGATCGCCGAGGTGTGTCGTCACCTGACCACCCTCCAACACTCTGCCAGGCCGCGGCGCCCCTGGATCGGAGTCATCGAGTATGGAACACCGGCCGAGCCCAGACCACCGCGATAGCATGGGACCGGCTCGGGAGGGGTGCGGCTGGTGCGTTGGCGACGATGGGGGCTGGCCCTAGCCGTCCTGGCCACACTCGGCGGGCTGACGGTGGCCGGCCGGCTGCTCGACCTTCCCGAGGACCGGCGGTCGGGCACCCCTCCCCCGCCGTCGACCACGACGAACGAGCTGGCCAGCGTGGCGACGGCGCCGCCGGTGACCATCCCGGCGGCGCTGCGGCGGCCGCTGCGGGTGCCCGGCCTCCGCCGCGACGGCTC
>DATENJ010000555.1:0-7111 GCA_035275125.1 Actinomycetes bacterium
CGTCGCTGCTGTTCCCGGACCTGTTCGTCTCCTCGGAGGCGGCCGGCATCGCCATCGGCGCCTCCCTGATGGTCGGCATCGGCATCGTCGACGACCTCAAGGGCCTGTCGGCCCCGGTCAAGCTGGCCGGCCAGATCCTGGCCGCCACCACCATGACCCTGGCCGGGGTGCAGGTGCTGTTCTTCTGGCTGCCGTCGGTCGGCCCCCTCGACGAGGGCGTCATCAGCCTCGCCCCCGAGCTCGGCATCCCCATCACCGTGCTGCTGGTGATCGTCACCGTCAACGCCATCAACCTGGTCGACGGCCTCGACGGGCTGGCCGCCGGGCTGGTCGCCATCGGCGCCATGGCCTACTTCGTCTACAGCTACCGCACCGGAGCCACCGGCCTGATCGCCCAGGACTCGCCGGCCCCGCTGCTCAGCGCCCTGCTGTTCGGGATCTGCGTCGGGTTCCTGCCCCACAACTTCAACCCGGCCCGCATCTTCATGGGCGACACCGGCTCGATGCTGCTCGGCACCCTGCTCGCCGGGGCCACCATCACCGGCATCGGCCGCACCACCCAGCCGCAGGCCGGCGACCAGTTCGCCCTCCTGATCCCGGTGGCCATCCCGATCCTGGTCCTGGCCCTGCCCTTCCTCGACACCCTGCTGGCCGTCGGCCGGCGGATGCGCTCGGGCGCCGGCATCATGACCGCCGACAAGCAGCACCTCCACCACCGCCTGCTGGAGATCGGCCACTCCCACCGCCGGGCCGTCCTCATCCTGTACGCCTGGAGCGCGCTGCTCGCCGGCTCGGTGGTCGCCCTCTCCTTCACCGGTCCCCGCCGGGTGCTGCCCTTCTTCCTGGTCGTGGTCGCCTGCGGCGTCTTCGGGCTGCTCTCGCCCCGCTGGCGCCGCGGCCCGGTGCCCTAGCCGGGCTAGAGGTCGGCCACGGCGTACAGCCGGTGGCTGGCGAAGCTGGCGGCCAGGACGGTGCCGCGCCCGCCGCTGGCCGTGACGGCCAGCACCAGCTGCCCGCCCGCCCCCGGGGTCAGGTCCCGGCCCGACCAGGCCCCGGACCGGAAGATGGCCACGAACGGGTGCTGGCGGAAGTCCCGGAAGGCCACGAACACCACGCCCTGCGAGGTCGTCACCCGCGGCTCGACCCCCGGGGTGGCGAACTGGCGGCCGCGGTAGGTCCCGGAGCTGTTGTTCAGGTAGACGATGTGGGACCCGTCCCGCTGGAACGTGACGTGGTTGTTGCCCACCCCCGAACGCGACGCGTCGGGGTTGAGGTCGACCTGGCCGGCGAAGGAGAGCTGGCGGAAGCTCCAGTCGGCGTCGCAGTCGGCCGCGCCCCGCCAGATGTGCCCTGAGGTCCCCACGGCGCCGTTGGTCCGGGCGAAGAACAGCTCGGCCGCGCTGGCCCCGGCGCTGGCCGGCTTGAGCACGATCGAGGGGCGCTCGTCGTCGAGCGACGGGTTGATGGTGATCTGCTGCTTGACGATCGGGTCGATGCAGTCGCCGGCGCCGATGGTCTTGCTCTGGAACAGCTTCTGGGGAGCGAACTCGCCGCCGGGACCGACCTGCTCGGTCCAGACCGCCCACCACTGGTCGGTGAAGGCGACCAGGTCGCCGGTGGAGAAGACGGCGCCGCCAAGGGCCCTGGTGGAGATGCGCTGGACGTTGACCAGGCCGCCGGTGTGGGGCCGCTTGGCCACCCAGACACCGCTGGAGGACTGGTACAGCAGGAAGGTGGCGCTGCCGTCGTCGGCGGCGGCCAGCACCCGCCCCCGCAGGGGGCTCTGGGCCCGGGTCCAGGTGCTGCCGCTGCCCTGGAAGTAGAAGATCAGGCCGACGTTCGCGCACCCGCCGCCGTGGAAGGACACGAACCCGCGGGTCAGCCCGCCCGAGGTGACCACCGCGTCGGCGGTCGCCGTCTCGAAGTCGCAGCCGACCTGGACCACCGTGGTCGGGCCGACGGCCGCCCTGGCCGGCACGGTCAGCGCGCCCACAACGAGGGCGATGGACAGGATGGTCAGGAGCCGTCGTCGCATTCGCACCATCTCCCCCGTGTGGCGGATAGGGGGGCATTCTAGCAACGCAGGCAAGGGGGACAGGTCAGCCCCGGACGACGACCGTGCCCTTGAGGTCCTTGACCACGGCGGTGACCTTCTGGACGGCGTCGCCGAGGGTGATGGTGCAGCCGATGCTGGCCCCGATCTCGACCACGCGGACCTTGGGGGCGCCGGGGGCGCCGCAGCGGACGGTGGCTGTGCGGGCGGTGGGCTGGAGCTTGCCCCGGATCAGGCTGACGATGCGGCTGACGTCGATGATCGGCTTGGCCGGCTCGAGGGCGAAGCGGCCGCCGGTGCCGGCGGCGTCGACGTCGCGGAGGGTGACCGAGTAGGGGGCTGGCACGCCCTCGATCTGCACGGTGCAGGTGAACATGGTGCCGTTGGCCAGGCGGACCTGGTCGGGGCAGCTGGCCGCGCCCACCCGGAGCTTGGGGCTCTTGCGCTTCTGGGTGCTGACCAGCAGGCGCTCGACGTCGGCGGTGCCGACCAGCTCGTCGCGGTCGGGGGCCGGCGGGGGCCGCTCGGTGCCACCGCAGGCGGCCAGCAGGACGAGCAGGGCGATGGCGACGAGGCGTGGTCTCACCTCCCCTGTGTCGGCAGGGCCGCTGGGCCGCTGAAGGGCCTTGGCCTGCTTGGCACGACGGCGGCGGCGCCTGGTAGATTCACCGTCCACTTCCACGCCGGGGCGTTGCCGCGACCAGCGGCCGGTCCGCCCTGCGTGGAACGAGTCGTCTCGAGAGGCGGGTGTGCGGTGACCGAGGAGGTGCGCATGGCCCGCGGGGCGGCGCTCGCCACCGCGGCGGCCGCGCCCGTCGCCCTCGGCCTGGCCTGGTGGGCGGCCGGCTCCAAGGGGGTCCTTGGCGCCGCCTTCGGGCTGGTCCTGGCGATCGCCTTCTTCTCGGCCACCCTGCTCGCGGTGGGAGCGGCCGGGCGGGTCCAGCCCGAGTTGATGCTGCCGGCGGCCGTGCTGACCTTCGCCTTCAAGATGACCGTGATCGGGCTGCTGCTGTTCCTGCTCAGGGACACGACCGCCTTCGACCGGGAGGCCTTCGCCCTCGCCCTTGTCGCCGGGACCGTGATCTACCTGGCGGCCGAGATCCGCTTCGCCATGCGCGCCCGGATCCCCTATGTGGTCACCGACGAGGAGGAGGCGGGGTCACGATGATAGATTCGCCCGCCCATGAGCGATTCCCCCCCGGAACGGGAGCCCTCCGGCCGCGGTGCCGAGATGGTCTGGTCGATCATCGGCACCCTGGTCGCCGGCGTGCTCGCCTGGGGCGGGATCGGCTGGCTGCTCGACCGGTGGCTCGGCACCCGGTTCCTGGTCGCGGTCGGCGTCGTGGTCGGCATGGCCGGCGCCTTCTACCTGATCATCAAGCGCTACGGCAGCGGCTGAGGGAGCGACCGTGAAGGTACCGACGCTACTGCTGGCCGAGCGAGAGGGCTTCCACGCCCCCGGCGTCGAGATCTTCGAGTGGCCGGACATCGTCCACCTGGAGGTCGCCGGCATCGACCTCAGCATCAACCGCGTGGTGCTGCAGATGTTCCTGGTCGTCCTGCTGGTCTGGGGGTTGTTCTATTTCGCCTTCCGCCGCCCCAAGCTGGTGCCGTCGGGGCTCCAGAACGTGATGGAGTCGGTGGTCGACTTCGTCCGCGGCCAGATCGTGCTCGAGGTCATCGGCCGCGAGGGGCTGCGTTTCCTGCCCTACCTGACCACGCTGTTCGTGTTCGTCTTCTTCGGCAACCTGGGCGGCGTCATCCCGCCGGTCTTCTTCCCGCTGAACGGCCGCATGGCCCTGCCGGCCATCATGGCCATCTGCAGCCTGCTGCTGTTCATCAGCATCGGGATCAGCCAGCAGGGCTTCGGCCACTACTTCAGGAACGCCCTGTTCCCGCCTGGCATCCCCTGGCCGATCTATGTCCTGCTGACGCCGATCGAGTTCATCTCGACCTTCGTCGTCCGGCCGGTCACCCTGGCCATCCGGCTCCTGGCCAACATGATCGCCGGCCACCTGATCCTCTCGGTGTTCTTCGTGGCCACCGGCTACATGCTGGGCGCCTTGAATATCAGCTCCCTGTTCGGGATCGGGGCGCTAGCCTTCTCGGTCGCCCTGATCGCCTTCGAGCTGTTCGTGGCCGGCCTGCAGGCCTACGTCTTCACGATCCTGTCCGCCGTGTACATCGCCGGGGCGTTGGAACCCGAGCACTAGCAAAGGAGCAGACCGCGAGATGAGCCTGGCACTGATGAACAACATCCTGGCCGCCGCAGACACCGTCAGCGGCAGCGTCTCGATCATCGGCTACGGCCTCGGCACGCTCGGGCCCGGCATCGGCATCGGCTTCCTGGTCGGCAAGACGGTCGAGGGGATCTCGCGTCAGCCCGAGTCGGCCGGCCAGGTGCGGACGCTGATGTTCATCGGCCTCGCCCTGGTCGAGGCCCTGGCCCTGTTCGGCTTCGCCCTGGCGTTCGTCGTCCAGTAGGAGGGCACGTGCAGCTTGCCTATGTCCTGGCCCAGGAGACGGCAGAGCATGAGCAGAACCCCATCCTGCCCGCCTCGAACGAGCTCATCTGGGGCACGGTCGCCTTCCTGATCCTGCTGTTCCTCATGTACCGGACGGTCTTCCCCTCGATCAACAAGGCCTACAAGGACCGCCGGGCCAACATCGAGGGCAAGCTCGAGCAGGCCGAGCGCGAGCGCAATGAGGCCGAGCAGCTGCTGGAGCAGTACCGGCGGCGGCTGCGCGACGCCGAGGACGAGACCCAGCGGATCCTGGAGGAGGCCCGGTCCAACGCCGAGCGGGTCCGCCGCGAGCTGCTGGCCAAGGCCGAGGGCGACGCCGGCCGGGAGCTCGACCGGGCCCGCCAGGCCATCCGGGCCGAGCGCGACCAGGCCATCCGCCAGCTCCGCAACGAGGTCGGCACGCTGGCCGTCGAGCTGGCCACCCGGGTGGTCGGCGACTCGCTGGACCGGGACCGTCAGCTGCGCCTGGTCGACGAGTACATCGACGAGCTCGGCACCCAGGCCCAGGCCGGGGCCATGACCGGCCGGCGCGAGGTGGACCAGGGTGGCGATGGCGACCGAGGTTAACCAGGCGCTGGCCGCCCACGCCCAGGCGCTGCTCGACGAGGCGGCCGGTCGCGGCCAACGGGCCGTCGACCGGGTCGGGACCGAGCTCGAGCAGTTCGCCCGGCTGCTCGTCCACCAGGTGCGGCTGCGCAAGGCCCTGGCCGACCCCGGGCTGCCGCCAGAGCCCAAGCGGGACCTGCTCACCGAGCTCGGCGGGGGACAGCTGGACCAGACCACGATCGAGCTGCTGGCCACCGCGGCCACCAGGCAGAAGACCCGGCTGCGGGACTTCCCGGCCCTGCTGGCCGGCCTCGCCGCCCTGGCCGCCATCACCGCCGCCGACAAGGCCGGGGAGCTGGAGCAGCTCGAGGACGAGCTGTTCTTCGTCGGCACCCTGGTCGAGCAGCACGCAGACGTACGCTCGGCCCTGACCAACCCCGGCCTGCCGGTCGAGAACAAGCGGGCCCTGGTCGCCGACCTGCTCGACGGCCGGGTCGGCGCTCGCACCGCCGCCCTTGTCGACCTGGTGGTCGAGCTGTACGAGGGCCACGACCTGGACACCCTGGCCAAGCAGTGGGCCGAGGCGACGGCGGCCCGCCGCAACCGGGTGGTGGCCGAGGTCCGCAGCGCCGTCGCGCTCGACACCCGACGCCAGGCCCGGCTGGCCGAGGCCCTGACCCGCGTGCTCGGGAAGCCCGTGGTGCTGCAGCTCACCGTTGACGAAGCTATTTTGGGCTCAGTGGTCGTCCGGGTCGGGGACGAGCTGTTCGACGGCAGCATCCGCAGCCGCCTCGAGCAGGCCCGCGAGGCCCTCGGGGTCGCTTGAGTCAGGCCTGAGACCAGAGAGCGAAGGGGCAACACATGACCGAACTTTCGATCAGGCCGGACGACATCGCGGCCGCGCTCAAGAAGCACGTCGAGTCGTTCCGGCCGACCGTGACCCGGGAGGAGGTCGGCCGGGTCACCGAGACCGGCGACGGGATCGCCCGGGTCGAAGGCATGCCCTCGACCATGGCCCTCGAGCTGCTCGAGTTCCCCGGCGGCCTGCTCGGCATGGCCCTCAACCTGGACGTGCGGGAGATCGGCTGCGTGGTCTTCGGCGACGCCTCCGGGATCGAGGAGGGCGACGAGGTCAAGCACACCGGCCGGGTGCTGTCGGTCCCGGTCGGCGACGGCTTCCTCGGCCGGGTGGTCGACCCGCTCGGCCGGCCCCTGGACGGCCACGGCGACATCGAGTCCGAGGGCACCAGGGCCCTGGAGCTCCAGGCCCCGACGGTGGTGCAGCGCCAGCCGGTGAAGGAGCCGCTGGAGACCGGCATCAAGGCCATCGACGCCATGACCAACATCGGCCGGGGCCAGCGCGAGCTGATCATCGGCGACCAGAAGACCGGCAAGAGCGCCGTCTGCCTGGACACGATCATCAACCAGCGCCAGCACTGGGGCACCGACAAGCAGGTCAAGTGCATCTACGTGGCCATCGGCCAGAAGGCCACCACCGTGCGCGAGTTCGTCAGCGCCCTCGAGGAGAACGGCGCGCTGGAGTACACGGTGGTCGTCAGCGCCCCCGCCGACCTGCCGGCATCGTTCAAGTACATCGCCCCCTACGCCGGCTCGGCCATCGGCCAGCACTGGATGTACAAGGGCGAGCACGCCCTGATCGTCTTCGACGACCTCTCCAAGCAGGCCGAGGCCTACCGGGAGATCTCCCTGCTGCTGCGGCGCCCGGCCGGCCGCGAGGCCTACCCCGGCGACGTGTTCTACCTCCACTCGCGGCTGCTGGAGCGCTGCGCCAAGCTGTCGGACGAGCTCGGCGGGGGCTCGCTGACCGGCCTGCCGATCATCGAGACCAAGGGCAACGACATCTCGGCCTACATCCCGACCAACGTCATCTCCATCACCGACGGCCAGATCTACCTGGAGGCCGACGTGTTCAACCAGGGTGTGCGGCCGGCCATCAAAGTCGGCACCTCGGTCGCGCGGGTCGGCG
>DATENJ010000556.1:0-22214 GCA_035275125.1 Actinomycetes bacterium
GACACCTTTCCCGGCCTCGGCCCCGACTGGCTGCGGATCGCCGTGGCCGCGCCCGAGCACCACCCCCGCATCCTCGACGCGTTCTCCCGGAGCATGTCCAACGGCCGGCCCGCTGTCGCCCCGGCCGACTCCCCCATCCCCGTGCGGCCGCCCCCGGCCGGCCGCGTCACCCTCGTCGGTGCCGGACCGGGCGGCGCCGACCTCATCACCGTGCGCGGCTGGCAGGCACTCCACGCCGCCGACGTCGTCGTGACCGACCGGCTGGCCGACCCCGAGCTCACCGCCCAGCTGCGCCCGGGCGTCCTGCTCGTCGACGCCGGCAAGTCCCCTGGCTCCCAGCAGCTCACCCAGGATGGGATCGTCCAGGCGATGCTCGGCCATGCCCGCCTCGGCCGCCACGTTGTCCGGCTGAAGGGCGGCGACCCGTTCGTGCTCGGCCGCGGCGGCGAGGAGGTGCTCGCCTGCACCCGAGCCGGCATCGCCTGCTCGGTGATCCCCGGCCTCTCCAGCGTCACCTCGGCTCCCGCCCTCGCCGGCATCCCCCTGACCCATCGGGGCGTCGCCCAGTCCTTCACCGTCGTCTCCGGCCATCTCCGCCCCGACGACCCGGCCGGCACGGTCGACTGGGCAGGCCTGGCCCGCTCGGCCGAGACCCTGGTCCTGCTGATGGCCGTCGCCAACCTGGCCACCATCGCTACCTACCTGCTCGACCACGGCCGGCCGCCTGGCACCTCCGTCGCCTGCATCCAGCACGCCGCCACGGCACGGCAGCGGGTTGTCCGCTGCACCCTCGCCGAGGTCGCCGCGGGCACCGACCTGAAGCTCGAGAACCCGGCGGTGATCGTCATCGGCCCCACAGTCCCGGTGCTCCTGACCGCCGAGGAGCGCTGAACGGAACGGCGTTTCTCGCCAGTTCCCGCGAGGTGGACCACCGCTCGTTGCGTGTAACACCGGGGATCGCCCTGACGTTCTTTTAGTCGTGAACGCCTGATTGTTGTGTCGCTGTCCGGCATTGCCGGTTGTCCACTGAGGAGGTGCCCCCCAATCACCTGAGCAGGCGTGGTGACCTCTCCCCCGATCCCTTCCCCCACGGGTCGCCGCGCGGTCGCACTTGAGACTTCAAGCCAACCGGTCAGCAGCTGATACCCCAGGTCCAACACCTGCCGCGAGCGGCTGCTTGTCCGTCCTGTAGACGGCGCGATCCAACGGTCGCGCGGACGACAGAAGGTACGGATCGATGGCCAAGCATTCGAAGAAGGTGCAGAGGCGAACAGCGGCCTGGCTGGTCGCCGTCGCCCTGATGGTGTTGGCCGGCGTCAGCGTCGGACAGCTGGCCTCCGCAACCACCAGCGGGGGGACGACGACCACCACGGACAAGCCCACCACCAGTTCCTACGAGACGACCACGACAGTCAAGCCCACCACCAGCACCGGCGAGACCACCACGACAGTCAAACCGACCACCAGCACCGGCGAGACCACGACAACGGTCAAGGCGACCACCAGCACCGGCGCAACGACCACCACCGTGAAGCCCACCACGTCCAGCGAGGCGACCACGACCACGGTCAAGCCCACCACGTCCAGCGGCGCGACCAGCACGTCGGGGGCCACCTCGACCAGCGGCGCGACCAGCACCTCGGGCGCCACCTCGACCAGCGGGGCCACCAGCACAACGGTCAAGGAGACGACGACCACCCAAGAGGCCACAAGTAGCTCGGCTGGCGGCACGGTCTCCTCGACTCCGAGCAGTGCGGTTGGCGGGGTGTCGACGACCCAGGCCGGTGGCGGGCTGCCCTTCACGGGTGCCGCTTCCCTGCCCATGCTGTTCGTCGCTCTTGTCCTGCTGGGACTTGGTGCGGCGAGCCTGCTGGCCGGATCCCGTCGCCGGCGGCGCGCCTAGCCGAGCCAGGAGTGCGCGCCTGATGGCGAGGCCTGCAAGGGCGGTGTTCCCCGGCTGCCCTTGCAGGCCCCCGGCCCACCCGACAACGCCAGGCGAGGTGAGGAGTCGAAGTTGAGCGCCGTGGCGACGTCCCGACCCGAACCGTTGGTGGACCCTCGGCCGGCGACCACCGCGCCGGTGCTCACGGTGGTCCTGCCCTGCTACAACGAGGCCGACCGCCTACCCGGGACGCTGCAGGCGCTGCTTGCGCACCTGTCAGCGGCCCCTGGCGAAGTCGAGGTCCTGGTGGTCGATGACGGCTCTGTCGATGCCACCGTCGAGGTGGCCGACGCCGTGGCCGCGGTCGACGGGCGTGTCCGGGTGCTGTCGTGCCACCCCAACAGGGGCAAGGGGTTCGCGGTCCGGACCGGGATGCTGGCCGCCGAGGGCGAGCGGGTCGTCTTCACCGACGCCGACGGCTCCTACAGCCCGAGCGACCTCGACCGGATCGTGGCCGCGCTTGACAGTGCGCCGGTGGCGATCGGCAGCCGCGCCGGCGGCACCGGCGGCCCAGTCGCTCGGCGGGCGGCCAGCCGCGTCTTCAACCTGGCCATCCGCGGCGCGCTTGGTCTGCCCTTTGGTGATACCCAGAGCGGGCTCAAGGGGTTCCAGCGGGCCGCGGCCCAGCAGATCTTCCGTCAAGCCCGAGTGGACGGCTTCGCCTTCGACGTCGAGGTGCTGTGGCTGGCCCACCAGCTCGGCCTTGCGGTGGCCGAGGTCGACGTTCAGGCAATGGAACGACAAGGCAGCAAGGTCCAGATGGCGGCCGATGCCCTTGAGATGCTCGGCCAGGTCTGGGCGGTCCGCCAGGCGGTCACGAACCCGGCCTACGGCGGCGTGGGGGCGTCGGCCGGGATGGTCAGCAGCGACATCCCCTGATGAGGCTCGAGCGAGACGGCGAAGGTGTGGTCGTGGTCGACCCTGGCGATCTGCCGATCGGTGGACATGTCGATCACCGCGGCGCCAGGTGGCAGCTGCTCGGAGCCGACACTGCCAGCGACCGGCTGGTCGGAGAAGTTCAGCACGGTGACCTGTAGCTGCCCGGTGTCCAGCAGATGGACCATCACCAGCATGGCCTTGTCGGCCACATCCGGCACATCCACCTGCACGCTGGTCGAGATCCCGTAGCGCGCGCGGATCGCCAGGATGTCGCGTAGCCGTGAGGCGAACGAGCTCGTGTCCTGCAGCTGTTGCGGCAATGATCCGTACAGGCTCGAGCCACGCGGCACCTTGGACGGCGACTCGGTCGCCTGCCGCTGGTAGTCCATCAGATCGTAGGCTGCCCGGTGGATCCAGCGGGTGTCGCCCGATGCCAGTAGCAGGGGAACCCTTGACCGCTCCAGCGTCAGCATCCCGCACAGGTCCCAGCCCGACAACGCGAACACGCCAGGCTGCCAGGCGTTGAACATGGCCAGGAGCAGGTGGGCCTGCCTGATCCTCTCGGTCTGCGCCTGAGACAGGTCCGTGAGGTCGGTGTACCCGAGTGCCGCGGCAACGATCGTCACGGTCGTGGACGCAATGCCGTTGGTGGTGAAGATGGCGTTGTACGGGGCCGCCTCGCCGGTGAGCCGTTCGATCAACTCGGTTCGAATCCGGACGGCGAGCTCGCCACCAGTGAGCTCGGCACCGCGGAACCGGAAGAGGTCGTCCTTGTGACCCATGGCGAAATGCACCAGCTCGTAGGTCATCTCGTCGTGGTTCTGTAGCGCATGGACCAGGCGGATCGGCTGCAGGCCATGCCGCAGCGCGGCGTTCAGCGTCAGCCGCAGGAATTCGGTATCGCCTGTGGCGAGGGCATGGGCGTACGCGGGGCGGTTGACGAAGTCATAGGAGAGATCGGCACCACGTTCGGACGTCTTCTTGATGTCGTCGATGGACAGGTTCAGCTCCTGGAACGTGAAGCCGCCCATCTTCCGGACCATGCTGGCGATCAGCTGGTTCGCCGCCTCGGAAAGTGGATGCCCCTCCGACCAGGCCGGGCCGTGGCCGTCGGCGCTCCTCTCCACGCCGAGGAACCCGTTGGCGTCCAGCCTGAGCGCTCCAGCGCCGAGATGACCCAGCGAGTGCAGCGCGTCGCCGATGACCAGCCGCATCCCGGCGAACGTCGGGTCCAGCCAGTTGATCGACGGCTGACCGTCCTTGAAGTAGTGCAGGTAGACCCAGCGCCGCTGGACGCCGTCGGGGCCGGTGACCGGTGCGGTCGCGCTCCAGTTGGTGTCCTTGATTCCCGGGTCCTGAAAGATCACCCGTTGCAGCCGGCCGACGATGTAACCGGCTTGCTGGAGCCGGTCCTCGGCCTCGCGGTCGAGGTTGACCGAATCCTTGCCGGGAGGCACCTCGGGCAGCAGATGCCAGTCCTCCGGCGGAATCTCCACCATGTGGTAGATCCCGGGATAGTCCCCGACCTTCATCTCCGCCAGCCGGAAGTCCGGGCCCTTCCCGGTGTGCCCCGGCACGATGTCGTCGATGACGATCCCGCCGTGCGACGCGGCCACCTCACACAGGCGGCGGAACTCCGCCTCGGTGCCGAACACCTCGTCGATCTGCGTGCTGATCCGGTCGAAGTGCCCGTCGACACTCGGCGTCAGCTCCCGGCCGAAGATCCCCCCGGCACGCTTCAACGGGCCGGTGTGCACGGCATTGATGCCGATCGCCTTGAACGCATCCCACAGCTCCTTGTCCGCCAAGGTGCTCAGGAACGAGCGGCCGGGCAGGGGGATCATCGAGACGGGGTAGGCAGTGAACCAGACCGAGGACTTCTCCATCGCCGCGCTGGGATCGGGGGTGGCGAACGGGCTCTGCCACACGTCGGCGACGCCCGAGAACTGCCCGGAGATCCTGCTCGCGTCGGCCAGCATCGACTTCTCCTCCAGCCAGCTGACGTAGTCCCCCTTCTCCCTGTCAAGCTCGCTCATCTCGCTCCTGCTCCGTACGGGCGTCGGTTCCTCCGCAGGCTCGATCGCCCAGATCCGCGGGCCGACTACCCAACGGGTTGCGCCACCACACCTGGGCGTGCTCCAAGACGCGGCGCGCCGCCCGACTTGGTTGCCCTCGTCGGGCGGCGGCCACTGACAGGCGATCACCCTAGGTCGCCTGCTTGCCTCCTCTGACCGCTTGGGGGCTCGGACATGACGTTTTAGCGGCCCCGGCGGCCGGGTAGTCAGGGCCGGAGACGGCACCACCCTCCGTGTCTATCGGCGCACCGCCGCTCGCGCCGGCGAAGCGCTCACGGGCCGTCACCGTGAACAGCTGCGGTGACCGCTGCGCGGCGGTCCGAGCACGGAGGGTGAATGTTCCGCCAAATCCTTGCGAGACTGTGGTGCCGGGAGAAGTGGCTGTTCGCGTTGATCGGGGGTTCGGTCGCGCTGGCCGGCCACGGCCTCCTGAAGCTCCTCATCGCCTTCGGCTGTGCCGCCGGGGTCGCCAACGCGCTCCAGGCGGTCACGACCCTGCAGCTCAACTTCGTGGCCAACGGTCGCCTCACCTGGCGGCGGCAGATGACGGGCGGCGGAGCCGGTCTCTGGCACCGGTGGGGCCGGTTCCACCTCGCCCGCGGTGCCAGCCTGCTGCTCTGCATCGCCCTGTTCCCGGTCGTGGCCACGTCGACCGGCACGTCCGTGGCCTACTGGAGCCTGCTGGTCGTCGGCGGCGTGGCGAACTTCTGCTCGGACAAGTACTGGTCCTTCTCCACCCGGTCCCGCCTGCGTCCACGCCATGCGTCCGGCCGCGCCGTCACCTCCCGGCGCGTTGGGCGGCTGATCCTGGGGGCGGTGCTGGCCGGGCTGTCGGCGGTGGTGTTCGCCGACGGGTTCATCTTCGTCGTCTCGGTCTTCATGATCGTGGTCGCCACGACCACGCTGGCGTTCCAGCTCTACAAGTGGTGGCGGCCGGAGCACAACGACCCCCACCGCTACGGTGAGCCGGACGCGCCCCGTCTCCCCGGGGTGATCCTGGTCCCGATGCGGGACGAGGAGGCGGTCGCGGGCCAGACGCTGGAGCGGTTGGCGCAGCTGGACCACCCCGACTACTGGGTGATGCCGATCATCGACCACCCCGACGACCCTGGCACGGCGGCGATCGCCCATGGCAAGGCGCGCGAGCATCCCGGCCGGGTCCTGGTGTGCCCGTACCCGGAGGAGACCGAGGTCCACAACAAACCGATCGGCCTCAACGCCGCGGTGGAGATGCTGCACGAGCTCGAGATCCCCTACGCCTGGATCGGCGTGGCCGACGCCGAGGACCTGTTCCACCCCGACCTGCTCAAGCTGGTCGACTACCGGTTCCGCACCACTGGGGCGGGGATCGTGCAGTGCGGCGTGCAGCTGATGAACTTCGCCTCCGACCCGCGCGCCCTGCCGCTCCCGCCGGGGCGGCTGGCGCGGTCTCGTCGGTGGTGGAAGGCGCACGCCAGCGCCTGGTGGCGGGTCGCCAACGTGCTGGAGTACTTCAAGTGGTTCCAGTCCCGGCTCAAGCTTCAGGCGGCGGTCAGGGTCATGCCGCTGGGCGGCAACACCGTCTTCTTCCGCCGCGAGTTCCTCGAGGCCCTGCACCGGCGCCACGGCAGCTACTGGGACGAGGAGTGCCTGACCGAGGACTGCAAGATCGGCATCCTCGCCTCGGTCCTGGGCTTCAAGGTCGACGTCGTCTACATCGAGGAGCTGGTGACCAGGGAAGAGACCCCGGCCACCCTGGCCGGCCTGGTCAGGCAGCGGGTGCGGTGGATGCAGGGCTTCATCCACGTCTTCGCCGAGCGGGACTGGCTGCGACTTCCCACCCTCGGCCAGCGGGTGCTGGCCGTGTACGTGCTTGGCTTCCAGTTCTTCCAGGCCGTCGCCGGCCTGCTGGCGCCGGTCGCCCTCGGCCTGGCTCTGTTCCACAAGGCGCCGGTCCTGCTCACGCTGCTGGCCACGGTCCCGCTCGCCCTCAGCGGGCTCACCGTTCTCCTCGACATCGTGCTGCTCCGCCAGTTCGGGCAGACCTTCGGCGAGCGGGTGCGGCTGCGGGACTACGCCGGTCTGGTGCTGGGCGCCTATCCGTTCCAGGTCGTCCTGTCGGTGGCCGCGGTCTGGGCGACGGCCCGGTTCGCGATCGGCCGGAACAACTGGGTCAAGACCCGCCACCAGGGCATCCACCTCGGTGCGCCAGCTGCCGGGTTGCGGCAGCCGGCGACGGCCGACAAGGTCGCATGACCTCGCTCGAGGTACCCGACCTCACCGACATCCGGGAAGGGCTGTCGCTGCGCCGCCAGGCCCGCATCGGGGCCTGGGCGTGGTGCCGTCGCCACGCTGCCAGCGCGTGCCTCCTCGTCCCGCTGCTGGTGCTGGCCGGGGCGGTTCACGCCATCGGGATGTGGAGCTTCCCCCGGTGGGTGGACGACCCCGGGACCTACCTGTCGCAGGCCTGGTCGTTCCAGTACCAGCAGGCCCTCTCGCCCTACTCCTACATCTACGACCACGCGCCGGCGGGCTGG
The DNA here is from genome assembly GCA_035275125.1 of Actinomycetes bacterium. Lineage (GTDB taxonomy): Bacteria > Actinomycetota > CALGFH01 > CALGFH01 > CALGFH01 > CALGFH01. Next base: position 7,413 of record DATENJ010000556.1, read on the forward strand.
ATCCAGATCTCGCTGTGGTCGATGCTCACCAACGGGTTCAACCGGTACGACTCGGCGATCGGCTTCGGCAACGAGTGCATGCTGCTCGCCAAGCTGGCCAGCTGCGCGCTGCTGTTCGCGCTGGCCCGCCGCCTCCACTTCAGCCGGTTGGGTGCGGCCGGTGCGGTGCTGCTGTTCGGGCTCTGCCCGCTCGAGCTGATGTACAGCCGCTGGACGTTCCTCGACAACCTGGTCACCCCCTGGCTGCTGCTGGCGTTCGTGCTGGCCGTCTCCCCACGCAGGAGCATCGCGGCGGCGACCGGGGCCGCGCTGTCGTTCGCCGTGGCCGCGCTGACCAAGGAGACCGCGCTGGTGGCGCTCCCGGCGCTGGTCTGGGCGATGGTCCAGAACCTGGATCGCCGCAACCGTCCACAGGTGGTCGCGGTGGCCGGCTTCGGCGGGTTGCTGCTGATGGCGATGTACCCGCTGTATGCCCTCTACAAGGGCGAGCTGCTGGAGCATGCGGGCCGCAACAGCCTCCTCGGCACCGCCAAGTGGCAGCTGGTCGAGCGCGAGTCCAGCGGCTCGCTCCTGGACTCGACCAGCCCCACCGCGCACATGGTCGGCCAGTGGCTGAGCATGGACCGGTGGCTGCTGCTCGCCGGGCTGGTCGCCATCCCGGTCGCGCTGCTGGGACGCCGGCTCCGGCCGGTGGTCCTTGTCCTGGTCATCCAGTGGCTGGTCCTGGTCCGGGGCGGCTACGTGCCCTTCATGCACGTGGTGAACCTGATGCCCTGGAGCGCGCTGGTCGCCGCGGGAGCCGTCGAGATCGTCGCCGGCAACCGTCGGCTGGCCACCTTCCGACCTCTGGGCGGCGAGCGGGGGGCCGGCCGGCCACTCCCCCGCCTGCGGGCCGTGACGACCACCGGCCTGGCGGCGATCTGCCTGGCTGTCGTCCTGCTCGGGTCCTGGGCCCCGACGCTGCGGCCGATGCTGGAGGCGCGGCAGCCGCCGCCGCTCTGGTCAGCCACCCAGTGGCTGGCGAACAACGTCCCCCGCGACCGGGTCCTGGTCGTCCACGACAGCATCTGGACCGACCTGGTCCACCAGTACGGCTTCGATCCCCAGCCGATCATCGTGTACAAGCTCGACACCGACCCGGCGGTCCGCGAGAAGCTGCGCCGCATCGACTACCTGGTCGTGCCGAACTGGTACTACGCCACGCCGTCGGGCGTGGCCAAGTACCCAACGCTCGCCGAGGCACGCAAGCACGCGGTGGCGGTGGCGCGGTTCGGCTCGGGAGACGACGGCGTCCGGATCTACCGCGTCAGCCGGTACTGGCGGCCGGGGTAGCCATGGGGATGCAGGGTCGTGCGGCGATGGGCGGGCTGGTGCGCGTGGCGATGGCCGTCGCCCTCGTGGCCGCGCTGGCTGGCGGCTGTGCCAACGCGCCGGACACGACCCTGCGTCCCGACCCGCCGGCGGTCACCTACGCGCCGCTGCAGCATCCGTTCCGCGGCGCCCGGCTGTTCGTGGACGACCAGACGGCGGGCGCCCGCTGGCAACGCCGGCACGGAGCCGGCTGGCTGGACCCGATCACCACCCGGCCGCAGGCACGCTGGCTGAACGGCCCCGCCGACCTGGCCGGGCTCCCCGCCCTCGCCGCCCGCGCCCACCAGCAGCGGGCCCTGCTGGTGCTGGTCGCCTACTACCTTCCCAACCGCGGCTGCAGCCCCTCCGGCGAGGGCGCCGCCACCAGCAGCCAGTACCGTCGATGGGTCGACCGGCTCATCGACCACCTGGGTTCGACACGAGCCGCCATCGTGGTCGAACCCGACGCGGTCGCCGCCGACTGCTTCGACACCAGGCGCGCCATCCTGCTCAAGCACACCGTCAAGCGACTCGCCGACGCCGGCCAGTACGTCTACCTGGACGCCGGGCACGCCCGCTGGCGGAGCACGGGGGAGATGGCCCAGCGCCTGCTGCGCGCCGGCATCCAGTACGCCCAGGGCTTCTCGGTCAACGTCGCCAACCGGCAGACGACCAAGGAGAGCTACCGGTGGGGACGGGAGCTCTCCGACCTCCTCGGCCGGCGCGAGTTCGTCATCGACATCTCCCGCAACGGCCTCGGCCCGCCCCCGGACGACCCGGATCGGGACGACGAGTGGTGCAACCCACAACGCCAGGCGCTCGGGCAGGCCCCCACGTCCGGACCGGCCCTGCCCGGGCTGGCCGCGCTGCTCTGGGTCAAGCTCCCCGGCGAGTCAGACGGCATCTGCGGAGGAGAGACCAGCTATCTCTTCTCCCCGACCCAGGCCCGGCGGCTGATCTCCAACAGCCCGACGGTGCCGGAGGCGGAACGACAGCTCGCCGCGGCCGGCTACTCGGCTTGACCGTGCTCGCCGCGGGATCCCCAGCGCGTCAGGCACTCGTTGTTCAGGTCGTTGAGGAACGCTGCCAGGAGCTCTCTGGTGGTCGTCTGTCCGGCGTCGAGGTACCGGGCCAGTTCCTCGACCGCGTCGTTGCAGTCGTCCGCGGTGACCTGGTTGAGCACGAGGTCGACATTCTCTGTTCTCACTCGGCAGGCAACTCCTGTTCTCGACGGCGTTGAGGCGGCTTGCCACCCGGGTCCGCTCCACGCGGGTGGCAAGCCGCTGACGGGCGGTTCCCCCGGATCCGCCCGCTGTCCTCTGTGACACCTTCACGGGTCTGGCATGACGTCTGGGTCGGGTTGATCGGCCGAGAGCAGCTCTGTGAACCCCCGGTGCGTCATCTCGAAGACGGCCAGCGCCTCGACGAGGAACTCCGACGCCGCCTGTGCGATGTGCTCGAGCTCGCGGGGGGTCCTGTGGGTCTTGAGCACGTCCAGCAGGACGGTGTGGTGGATGCGGGCCAGGTCGAGGATGCTCAGGTGCTCGGCGATCGCCCGGCGGCCGAACTCGTAGGCCGTCCTGCGTCCCGGCTCGCCGCCCTCGGAGAGGTACTGGAGGAAGGCGGGCGCGTAGTCGCGCCGGAACCGTTCCTCCGCGTCTCCGGTCACGTCAGCAACCGGTGCAGGTGCTCCAGGCCCTCTTCGAGGTCGAGCGCGGTGTGGACGTTGTCGAGGCCCATGCCCAGGCGGACCATCGCGAAGGCGACCGTCGGCTGGATCCCGACGATCACCGTCTCGGCGCCGCGCAGCCGGGCCGCGTGGGCGAGGTTGAGCAGGGTGCGGGACCCAAAGGAGTCCATGACGTCGAGGGCGGCGACGTCGATGATCACGCCGCGGGCACGGTGGGTGCCGATCTGCTCGATGAGGTCGTGCTGGAACTGGACGATCTCGCGGTCGTCGAGGGCCTCGTGGATCGAGGCGATCAGGTAGCTTCCCTGCCGCAGGATCGAAACCAGCATCTGCTCGACCACCTTGGTCGCCTAGCGCTGATGGTTGCCGGACGAGTCGGCCTTGGTCACCTGGAACCCGAGCAGGCGTTCCGCCTCCTCGACGCCGCCTTGCAGGTCCCCGACGGTGTTCATCTTGCCAAGGTCGACCCCGATGGTCACAAGGGTCTGGGCGATCTCCGGCGACAGACCGGTCAGGATCACGCTGGCCCCCATCAGTCGCGAGGCGTCCACCGCCTGCACGAGATGGTTGGCGACCTCGGAGTCGACGTCGGGGACCCCGGTGATGTCGATCACCACCACCTTGGCGCGGTTGCCGCGGATGCCGGCCAGGAGCTGCTCGGTGAACTGGTTGGCCCGCTGCTCGTCGAGGACGCCGATGATGGGCAGGATCAGGATGCGCTCGCGGACCTGGAGCACGGGAGTGGACAGCTCCCGGATGGCGTCCTGCTGCTGGCGGATGATGCGCTCGCGTTCCTGGACAAAGCTCACGGCCACGGTGTTGGCGATCCGGTTGGCGGCCGGCTCGTAGGCGTCAAGGACCCGGTTCAGCAGCTCGAAGTCCTTCTGGTACTTCTCGAACAGCGACCGGGCCAGGACGTCGCGGAGCAGCAGGACGATGCCGACGACCTCGTAGGTCTCCACGCCTCGGGGGATGATCCGCTCCGAGAGGTCGCGGGCGTAGGCCTGGAGCGCCTCGACACTGCCGGTCTCCAGTACCTCCACATAGCTGTCATAGACCGAGGTGGCCATGGAGAAGATCTCCTCGTCGGTCATGGCCGAGAGCAGATGCGCGTTGGTGATGCGGTTTGCCCACTGCTCGCGGAGCTCGGTGCGGCGGTCCTGCAGGTGGGTCACCAGCTCGGGTAGCAGCTCCAGGTCCTCCTCCCGGGCTTCCTGGACCACCGGGACGTCCTCCGGGGTGCCTGTCTCCATCTTCGACTCCTTCCTCAGGCGACCATCACGCGTCTTGTCGCCATTTCGTCATCGTGACCGTGGTTCCCTTGTCGACCTCCGAGCTGATCTCGAACTCGTCCATCAGCCGGCGTGCGCCCGGTAGGCCCAGCCCCATCCCTCCATAGCCGCTGTAGCCGTCCCGGAGGGCCTGCTTGAGGTCGGGGATGCCGGGCCCGGCGTCACGAGCGACCACCGTCACTCCTTGACGACTGTTCTCACCGACCAGGCTGACGAGAATCTCGCCGCGTTCGGCGAACATCACGATGTTGCGGGCGATCTCGGAGATGGCGGTGGCGATGATGGTGAGCTCGGTCGCCGAGAAGCCGGCTTGGGTGGCGAGCTCGCGGCCCTGCTTGCGGGCGGTCACCACGTCGGCGTCGGTCTGGATGGGGATCCGGATCTCACCGGCCACCGCGGCGGACCTCCTCCGGTCGAGCAGGGGCTCGCTGAGCCGGGCACACCAGGTACAGGCGAGCAGGTGACCGCCGGCATCCAGGTCCCGCTGGCGGCGGCGGTCCCCGGCGGACAGGGCGAGCAGCACCGGGCGGCAGCGGACGGTCGGCGGGTCGGCCTGCTCCAGCTCCAGGAGGTACTCCACCCGGAGTCGCGCCCGGGCCCGGCTGAGCTGGGCCGCGACGGCTCCGGGGGTCGAGTCCCGCCTGGCCGCCAGCGTGGTCGTGTCCGTGCCTTCCACCTCGTGGGCGACCAGCGCCTCCTGGTCCTGCTCGGGTAGCTTGGCCAAGGCGGTGGTGATCGCTCGGCGCTCCTCGCGGCGGAGCGTCTCCTCTTCCGGGAGGACCGGCTCGCGAAGGTCGATGAGCCGATGGGCATGGCGCCGGCCGCGGTCCGCGCTGGTCGCCAGCGACCGGGTGAGGTTCCTGGCCGTGACCACGGCGTAGGGTGCGAGGGTCCGTGGCTCGAGGCGTCGGCGGGCTGCCATCACCCGCGTGAGCGTCTCCTGGACCAGGTCCTCGACGACGTGGCGGTCACGGACCCGGGCGCCGATGACCCGTCGCAGCAGCGGGACGAGCTCGACGACGTCGTCCTCCTGGAACTCACTGGCGGGTTGACCAGCGCTCAACCCGGTCGCTCCAGAGAGCGCGGCCGTCGGCCTTGCGTCATGGACCGTCCCGCAGCGAGTCAATGCCAGTAGAGGACGCCGATTACCTCGAGCCGGACTCCAGCCATCAGGATGATCCCAACTGTGTGGTTGAGGTTGAACCCGGACGCCTCGACCTCCACGGCAAAGGTGCCCGTCCTCTGAGGAACGCCGCCGGCCGCTCTGCCGTTACGCAGGATGCGCGGGCGGGCGTCCGGCATGGTTCGTCGGGAGCTCTCGCGTGCGCGGTCCTGTCTTGAGCGGCTTGCCTGGTTTCGGGGTGCCACCACGGCTGTTGGAGGGTGGATTCCCCACTCCCTGACCGCGCGTGCTCACCGCGCTCGGCAGCGGCTTCCCGCCCTGCCCCTGCCCGTTCCCGTTCCCCTGCTCCTGCCCGTTCCCCTGCTCCTGCCCGTTCCCCTGCTCCTGCCCATTCCCGTGGTTGCCGGCCTGAGCGTGCTCCGCCTGCCCCTTGGCCTCGCTGCTCGTTGCCGTGGCCGCAGGTCCGCCGGCGGCCGGTGCGCCCTGGCCTTCACTGGTCGCACCGGCAGCGCCGGGGGTTCCCGCAGTCGGGACCGGCTGCCGGACGGGCTTGGTTGACGGACCGGGTGTGGCCTCGCCCCCGGTCGTCAGGATGCTCCGGGCAGCGTCGCGGAGGGGATCTGGAAGGTTCCCGGTGGCCGCTGCCGCGACGCCACCGGCCGACAGCGCACCGATGGCAACCGCGACCACCAACCCGACCCGACGCCGACCCGGCCTGCCGGCCCTCCGCGGGCCCTGACGGGCCCGGACCACCGCCCGCAATTCGGCCACCGCCGCCTCCTGGCCGGCCAGCTCCGCCGGGCCTGGAGCGGCCACCGCCGCCGCCAACAGGGCAGCGACCTCGCCATACCCAGGTGGCGCCAGGGCGGGGGGAAGGTCACCGGCCAGGAGCCGCTTGGCGGCGTCCTCGTCCAGGGCCAGCGGGTCGTGATCCGGTCTGGGGCGCAGCGGTGTGACCTCGGAAGGCCACGCGTCGTCGGTATCCATGGCTACACCACCCTTCGCCTGGACGCGTCCGAGTCGGCGCCGAGTCGCTCGGCCAGCCGCCGTAGCCCCCGGTGGGTGAGCACACGCACCGTGCCTGGACGCTTGCCCATGATCTCGGCCACTCGAGCGACCTCCAGGCCGGCCATCACCCGCAGCGAGATCGCCTCGGCCTGGTCGGCGGGCAGGCTGGCGATCAGGGCAAGCGCTGCCCGGGTCGAGGCGCCCTCGATGGCGGCGGCGGCCGGGTCGTCGGGCGCCACGGCCTCGGCCAGCCCGATGACCGCGAGGTCCTGGGTGGGCTTGCGCGCGGCCCGGCGCCGCCAATCCAGGGCCTTGTGTCGAGCGATGACGAAGACCCAGGCCCGGAACGACGGCTCGTTACCGGAAAACCGCTCCATCGACTCAATGACCGCAACCCAGGTTTCGGAGGCGAGATCCTCGGCAGCCTCGGGGACGATCACTCGGAGATAGCGCAGCACCCGGGGCTGCAGGTCCCGCCAGAGCAGCTCGAAGGCATGCTCGTCACCGCTGGCGGCAGCGTTGAGCACTGACCGAAAGTTGGGGCCGATCAAGTTGTCCCCACGGATGGACCGGTATCCAAGGGCCACCAACCTGCATGTTCCCTCCCACGGCTGTCAAACCCGCAGGGTCACCCGCCCCGCCCCTAGCGCAGCAGGGACGCCGCGCTGGCGGCCAGCTGGTCGCTGTCGCCGATCACCGTGGCCCCGGAGCTGACCGGCCGCGGCGGGGTCGGGCCCCAGGTGGCGTTGCGGTCGAACAGCAGGAAGAAGTCGTAGTCCAGCCCGCCGAAGTCGACCCCGAACCCCTCCAGGAATCCCTGGTCGACAACGTTGCCGGTGTCCCACAGGTGGGTCACCCGCGGGTCGACCATGCCGGCCCCGTCGATCTCGGCCCGGGTGTCGAACGCCCAGCGCTTGACCCAGACCACATAGACCCGCAGCCGGGCGTCCTGGTAGCGCTGGAGGATGTTCTGGGCTGCCCACCTGGCGCCCGCGAGGCACTCGCCTCAGGTGGGGGCGAGGGCCAGCACCAGCCGCGGCATCCCCTGGTCGGCGTTGAATCGGGCCTGCAGCTGGCCGAGGTCGTTCAGGTCGGTGACGGCGAGGCCTGCCGGAGGGACGGCCCCCGGGGCCAAGGTGACGGTGGCCGGCGTCCCGCTCGACGGGCCGGTCGACGACCCCCAGGTGATGAGGGCGGCGACGAGGGCGAAGACCAGCAGGCACGCCGCGACGAACCCCAGTCGCACGCGTCGGCTCATCGCTGGCCCCCGCCCAGCTCGGCGGCGGCGGCCTCCCGCAGGCGGCCGAGGTGACGATGGCCTGCCGCCACTTACCGCACACCCGCCCGAAGCTCGGCCACCAACGCCGACCGCAGCAGCTCAGGGTCGACCCCGAAGGCGTCCAGCAGCGGCCCAGCCGCCCCCCGGTAGCCCTTGGGCAGCCCGACCGAGGCGTGCAGCTGCCGCCGCCACCGGTTGTTCATGCACCGGGGCCAGGGCGTCTGAATGTCGGTGACGACGCCCAGCAGCAGCACCTCCGGGCCAATGACCTCAGCGCCGAGTGCCCTGGCCTGCTCGCCGGCGTGCACCAGCACCTGCCCGATGAGCATCGGTGGGTCGACCAGCGGCGTCCGCGGCACCCGCCCAACCCCACCTCGCCGCGCCCGGGTCGCCTCCCGGATCGCCCGCCCCACCGCCGTGTGGCCAAAGGCCTGCTCGGTGCTCTGCCGGATCGTCTCGAGGTCGATGCCGAGGGTGCCCAGCAGCTCGGCGTCGCTGGGCCGCGGGCACGGTACCAGCCCCCGCTCGGCCAGCTGGTCCAGCGCCACCCTGGCCTCCGGCAGGTCCACGCCGAAGGCGTCCAGGACTCGGCTGGCCCCGCTGGCGCCGTCGCGCAGCACTCCCAGCACCACGTGCTCGGGTCCGAGGTAGCGATGCCCGAACCGTTCGGCCTCCGCCCTGGCCAGGTCCAGCACCCGGTTGGCCTGCTCGCTGCGCTTCGCCACGGTTGCTACCTCCGGAATCCGAAGCGTCGGCCGGCGTACTTGTAGTGCACGGCCTGCTTGGTGACGCCGAGCTTGGCCGCGATCTGCTGCCAGGACCAGCCCTTGACCCGGGCGTTCTCTACCTGCAAGGCCTCCAGCACCTCGACCAGGCCGCGCAGGGCCGCCACCGCGGTCAGCCCGATCTCGGGGTCCTGGCTGCCGGTCGCCGCCGCCACCTGGGTCACCTCGCCTGAGGTCGCCGCCTCACTCATGACGTCAATCTACTTTGACGCCCTTCTGACGTCAACCACCGTTGACTCTCGACCGCCTCGACCACCGGACCCGCCCGGGCTAGACTCGCTTCTCCTGCGACCGGGGGTGTGCCATGGGGACCATGCACGTGCAGCGCCTCGATCAGCCCGGAGGCGAGCCTGGCTGGGCTGGAGGGGACTACCGCGGCTGGCAGCTCGGCACCGGGTACGTGACCTTCGGACCGCACGACCAGGTGCATGGCGCCAACCCCCAGCCCGGCCGGCTGATCTGGAACCTGGAGACCGCCGACGTCCGCGGCGACTTCGAACGGCTCAAGGCGGCCGGGGCGACGGTCGTCCAGGAGCCCTACCAGCCCGACGAGGACCCTGAGGGCTGGATCGCCACCTTCGCCGATCCCGACGACAACTACTTCCAGCTCGTCAGCCCGTTCCCGGGCTAGCCGCCGCATGGACGAGCGCCACAGCAGGGTCAGTGACCTCCTGCACGAGGCGGCCGAGACCCACCACCAGGTCTTCCGCATCACCGACGGGACCGATGACGACTGGGCGTCCTGGTACGCCCAGTGGCTGGTCACCCTGTCGGAGCTGCCGGAGTTGCTCGGCGCCAAGGTCGTCCGCAGCGAGCTGACCTACCTGCTGGTCCGGTTGGACAAGGAGTACACCGAGCGCCGCCCCGACCAGCGCTGGGAGGACTACTACGCCCAGGAGCTGTTCCGCCACTTCAGCAACGGCTGAACCCCTAGCTCGCTGACGAGGCCGCCTTCCAGTCACACCAGGCCCGGACGGCGGCCTCCAGGTCGGCCTTGCCCGCCTCGAGCTCGCCAGGACCGGCGAAGCGCATGGTACGGACCAGCTTGCCCTCGCCCTCCAGGCGCGGGTGGTCGCCCGGGATCTCCGCTCCCCGGTGGAACAGGATGCTGAGCAGATGCTTGGACGGGTTGAAGCTGGCGATGTTGCCCCGGTAGGCGAAGGTCGGCGTCTTCCACTTGATGGACTCGGTGACCCGCCCGTCGGCCCCGAGGATGATGTCGCGGGCCCGCCGCATCGTGGCCTCAAGGGGATGGCCGGCCTGCTCGAACCATCGGTCCACGTCGGGGTTGCGGTTCATGCCCGGCCGCCTCTGAGTGGGTTCATCGCAGCTCCTCGGACAGGAGGATCATATGCGAGGAACGCGAACAGCCCGGGCGGGATGCTTGCGGCCGGTTTCCAGCTTGCTGTGGACCTCGCGCCTGACCCGGGCTGCCAGCACCTCGTGGTGCGTGTCCAGGAACCGCCGCACCGCCTCGGGGTCCCAGACGACCAGCTCCCGGAGCGCCCACGACAGCGCCTTGACGACCATGTCGTCGGTGTCGGCAGCCAGCCGCCGGCAGATGTCGAGGGTGCGCCTGGCGTCGCCGGTCCCTCCTCTGGACCGGAGGTTGAGCGGCACCGTCGAGACCAGCGCGGCCCGCCGCCACCAGCGGTCGGGGGAGCCAGCCCAGCGGTGGACGGTCTCGTCCGGGATGCCTCCCCGCCGCCACACCGGTCCCGAGACCAGGCAGCCGAAGGCGTCGACCGACCCCCAGTCGCCCATCCCCTCCCCCAGCCGTTCCACCTCCTCGACGCCGAGGCGGCCCAGCGCCCCGGGGTGGTGGGAGAGCAACTCGTAGGCGACCCACCGTTGCCGGTCGACCAGCGCCATGGCCACGGCCACGACCGCCTCGCCAGGCGCCGCCCGCAGGCGCCTGGACCAGGCGCGCCGGACCGCGCGGACGGGCTGGACACCCTGGGCGGGCAGCGCCCGGATCTCGCGGTCGATCTCGGCCGCGACCGGGACGGGGTCCAGCGGGTCGTCTTGGGGAGTCACAGGAGGGGAAGGTTATCGTGGTCCGGGCAACCCGAGGAGGCCGAGATGCGCCGTGTGCAGGTGTTCGACGTCAACGAGACCTTGCTCGACCTGGCCGCCATGGACCCGCACTTCCAGCGGATCTTCGGGGACGCGGGGATCCGTGTGACCTGGTTCAGCCAGATGATCCAGTCGGCCCTGGTGGCCACCGTCACCGGTGCCTACCGCCCATTCGGCGCCCACGCCATGGCCGCCCTGGAGATGACCGCCGAGCAGGCCGGCGTGGAGCTGGCCGACGACGACAAGGCGGCGGTCGCCGCCCAGCTTCGGCAGCTCCCCGCCCATCCCGATGTGGTTCCCGCGCTGCGGCGCCTGGGCGACGCCGGGCTGCGGCTGGCCTCGCTGACCAACTCGACCGAGGAGGTGGCCAGGGCCCAACTGGACCATGCCGGCCTCATCGACGCCTTCGAGCTGGTCCTGTCGGCCGACACGGCGGGGCGGCTCAAGCCGGCCCCCGAGCCCTACCGGATGGCGGCCGAGCGGCTGGGGGTGGCCGTCGACCAGGTGCGGCTGATCGCCGCGCACGCCTGGGACGTGGCCGGCGCGGCCAGCGCGGGCTGCGCCACCGCCTTCGTCGCCCGGCCCGGCAAGGTCCTGGACCCGCTGGCCGAGCGGCCCGAGATCGTCGGCGCCGACCTGTCCGAGGTCGCCGACGCCATCCTCGCCGTCGACAACGACAGCGACGGGCGGCGCTGACCGTCGGCGGTCGGAGACCAGGGGGCGGCCCGGGTCTGCGATGATCTGAGCCATGGCCAGCTCGGCGACTCCACCGGCCTCATCGAACGGATGGGACGCCCTGGGCGTGGCCGACTGGGCGGGAGCGCGAGCCGCCTTCGAGGTCGAGCTGGCCAGCAAGGAGACGGCGGCAGCCCTTGACGGGCTGGCCTGGGCTCGCTGGTGGCTGTCCGACATCCACGGTGCGATCGAGGCCTGGGAGCGCGCCTACACCGCCTACCGCCGGGCCGACCTGGACGAACCCGCGGCGCATGTGGCCGTCCTCCTCTCCCGAGAGCACGCCGAAGGTCTAGGCAATGACGCGGTGGCGAACGGCTGGCTGGCTCGGGCCAAGGACGTGCTGGCCGGTCAGCCCGACTCGATCGAGTGGGGGTGGGTGGCCCTGGTCGAGTCGGAGCGGGCCGTCGACCCCACGCCCGCACTCGACCACGCCGAGCGGGCGCTCGCCGTCGCGCGGAGCGCCCGTGACCCCGACCTGGAGCTGGCCGCGCTGGGCCGGGCCGGGCTCGCCGAGATCGCGCTGGGCCGGATCGAGGAGGGGATGACCCGCTTCGACGAGGGCATGGCGGCCAGCGCCGCCGGCGAGGCAGCCGATCTCCGCACCCTCGGCGACCTGTACTGCGCGGCCAACCTGGCCGCGGAGATCACCCTGGACGTGAGCCGGTTCGGGCAGTGGACCGGGGTGGTGATGGGGTTCATGGAGCGGACCGGCCATCCCGACCTGCTCAGCTTCTGCGGCACCTGCTGCGCGGAGGTGTGCCGGGCGGCGGGCCAGTGGGAGGACGGGGAGGGATGGCTCACCAGGACCCTGAGCCAGCTCCAGCAGAGCGGGCAGAGAGCCCGGTGCGTCCATCCGGCGACCCGGCTGGCCTCCTTCCGGGTCGCCCAGGGCAGGTTGGAGGAGGCCGAGCAGCTGCTGCGCGGTTACGAGGACCTCCCCGAGGCCGTCCAGGCCGTGGTCGCGCTGCACCTGGCTCGCGGCCAGACCGCTCTGGCGGCGGCCCGCCTGCACCGCCGCCTGAACGAGATCGGCCCGGACAACCTCGTCGCCGTCCCGCTCCTCGCCCAGCTGGTCGAGGTGCAGCTGGCCCAGCCGGACCCGGCCGGCGCGGCCGAGACGGCCGAGTCGCTTGCCGCGATCGCCGGCCGGTCCGGCCACACGCGGGCCGAAGCGGAGGCCGAGCTGGCCCTCGGATCGGTCCTGGCCGCGGCCGGTGAGACGGCCGCCCGCGAGCACCTGGACCGCGGCCTTGGACTGTTCGTGCGGCTCCGGATGCCGCATGCCGCGGGTCGGGTGCACCTGGCGTTGGCCCGGGCCCTGGCCGAGACCGACCAGGCCACGGCGGTCGAGGAAGCCCGCCAGGCCCTCCGCGCCTTCGAAGACCTGGGCGCGACCCACGACGCCGACCGGGCGGCGGCGTTCCTTCGTTCCCTTGGGGTGGCGGGGCGAACCGGGCCCAAGCTCCTGGGCCAGCTGAGCAAGCGCGAGATCGAGGTCCTTCGCCTGCTCGGGGAGGGTCTGACCAACGCCGAGATCGCGGCCCGCCTGTACATCAGCACCAAGACCGTGGCCACCCACGTCGGCAACGTGTTCGCCAAGCTCCAGCTGCGCAACCGAGCCGAGGCGGCCGCCTTCGCCCACCGGCACCTCCCGGCCGGCGCGCCCCGGCCGTGACGCTCTGCTCTGGGCGCTGAATCAGTCGTTCTTCCGATCCTTGTTCCGCCCTCCCCTGCCACGCTCGAGCTCGGTTGCCACCAGAGGAGGCGAGGGACATGCGCACGACGGATGTCGAGCGGGACGGACGCCGGACGGCGTGGCGGAACCCGGTCCTACGATTCGAGGGGTCCTGCCGGGCACCGGCCGAGGTCGTCTACGACCTGCTGGCCGACCTCCCGAGCCACCTGGACTGGGCCGGCCGGCGGCAGCGCGAGACCACCCGGCTGCTCACCCTGACGGCGCCACCAGCCCCGGCCGGCGTCGGGGCCGAGTTCCTCAGCACCGGGTCCGACGGCAAGGTCGCCCGATGGTCGGACCGGTCGGTGGTCACCGAGGCCACGCGCCCTGCGGTGTTCGAATTCGTCACCGACGGCCGCCGGCAGGGAAAGCCCGGCCGCCGCCCCTGGCTGGCCACGGCCGTCCACCGCTACGTGATCGAGCCGGAGGCGGGCGGCTGCAGGGTCACCTACACCGAAGACCTCACCCGCCTGGACGGCGCGCCCTGGATCATGCGCGCCCCTGGCCTCAGCCGGATCGTGTTCCGGGTCAGCGCCAAGTACATGCGACGCGGCTTCGACGGCCTCCTCGCCCTGGCCGAGGAACGTTGACTAGGAACCGACGCCGAGGGCGGTGAGCAGGACCAGGACGAGGGTGGCGACGGCCAGCAGGCCGTGGAGGTAGACCACGGCGACCGGGAAGTGCTGCTCTGGTGGGCGACCAGCGTCGGTGCCGGGGGCGGCGCTGGTCCCGCCGGCGGCGACCGCGACCCGGTCCTGGCGCCAGCGGCCGACCATGGTGAACCCCAGCGCGGCCACAACCACCAGAGTTGCCAGCGCGACCCAGGTCAGGGCGTCGGCGTCGGTGATCAGGTAGATGATCCAGATCACCAGGCCGGTCGCGGCGAGCAGGAAGTGCCCGAGGATCAGGCCCGGCGGGAAGCGGCTGGCGCCGGTGTCGCGGGCCCGGAGCCCACCCCGGCTGAGCCAGGTACCCAGCAGGACGGCACCGCCAAGGGCAGTGATGATCCAGGTGATGAGGGCTGCGACGCTCATGGTTGCCTCCTGTCCCGTGCGGACGAACCGGTCATTGGTAGGCCTCGGCCTGGGTGGATTCCTCGGCGACGCGGACGCCGTAGCGGTAGGCGAGCTGGCCGCCCAGCCAGCCCGACACGGTCAGCACCCCCAGGGCCACTGCCGACAGGGCGATCAGCCCGATCGCCACCCCATCGGTCTCCTCGAGCCGGTTGCTCCGGAGCAGGAACCCGCCGACGTAGACAGCGACCACGACCAGGTTGAGGGTCATGTGGAGCAGGCCAGTGCGAAACGCCCGGGTGCCGGTGGGGATGGCGAACAGGTCCAGGAAGCCGAGCAGGGCGGCGGCGGCCGCGCCGAGCAGGCCCAGGCCGATCAGCCAGAAGGCCCCCTTGGCGAAGACAGTCGGCTCGTCCGAAATGTGGGAGGCGAGGTCGAAGACGAAGCTGGCCACCCAGGCGCCGATCGGCACGGTCACCAGGATGGGATGCAAGGGGTGCCCGTAGGGGCCGGCCAGCCGGCTCACCGGATGCTTGGCTTCATGGAGCCTGGTCGCCATGGCCATCCCTTCGCGCCGGACCTATTTCATCAATGGATGCTAGTTTTTTGGAATCGTGGAGGCAAGTGTCCTGGCAGCACGGCTCAATGGTCTGTTCCGCCTGGAATGCTTGCTGTTACCCTGCTGGCATGACCGATCCTCAGCCCCGCGACCTTGC
>DATENJ010000557.1:0-2291 GCA_035275125.1 Actinomycetes bacterium
TGACCGTACCCAGCGGCACCCCGAGCCGTTCGGCGATCTGGACCTGGGTGAGGTCGCCGAAGTAGGCGAGGGTGAGGACCTCGCGCTGCTCGCTGGGCAGGCGCTCGAGCGCGCTCCGCACCTCGCTGGCGCGGGCGTAGCGTTCGGCCAGCTCCCGGCCGTCGTCCCCGGCGATGTCGCGTAGCTCCTCGATCGGCACAACGTTGGCATGCCTGCGGCGGAGCACGTCGATCGCCCGCTTGCGGGCGATCCCGAGCACCCACGCCTCGAGGCTGCGAGTGGGATCGTAGCGATCCCGGTTCCGCCAGACCTCGTAGAACACACGCTGCAGCACATCCTCGGCCTCGTCGCGGGGCACGAAGCGGCGCAGGTAGCCCAGCACCATGGGGCCGAGGGCGGCATAGCACTCGTTGATCGCCCCATCGTCGCCGGCGGCGAGTCGGGCCCCCAGGTTCGAGCCGGTGCCCTGCTCCACTCGTTCCTTCCTCTGCTTTCGCTCGAAGCGCGCTGATGGTTTCGTCAGGTTCGGGTGACCGTCTCCAGATGCTCGGCGATGGCCCGGACCAACCGCCGGTCGCCGGTCACGAACCCGGTGAAGCTGCGCGAGCCGTCGCTGACCCCGGCGCGTCCGAAGTGCGACGGGTCGGACGTCTCGAAACCGACGAACGCGATCGGCTCCGGCTGCTCGGTCACCAGCAGCCACTGGTTCTGGATGGCCGCCTGGTCCTCGGGGAGCCCAACCCAGTCCAGGCCGGGGAGCTGCGCCGGCTCCCCGATGCCGAAGGCGACCACCCTGACCCCGGCGTCGACCAGGTCGCGGTAGGTCCGGGCCTCGCCGTCGAGCTTCTCGGCCCGCTGGAACCCGACGAACAGGGTGGTGTCGGCGCCGCGGACGGCGGCCTCGATCTCGCGGGTCGCGGCCAGCATGTCGCGGGCGTGGTACAGGAACCGGGTGCCGGTCAGGGGGCCGCCGCCCAGCTCCCGCTGGGCCCGCCGCAGCAGGTCGAGCACACCCGCCTGCCTGTCCGCCTCGCTGTCGCCGTCGCCTCGACGGTGCCAGTCCACGCCACCCACCTCGATCACCCTCCCGGACGGCGCCATGATGGCGCCGAATCACGGCCGGGCGCGAACCGGCGCGACCGGGTCGACGGCTTGGGGCAGTACGCCCCATCGCCAGAAAGCGGGACAATGGTCGGAGATCCGCACTGGAACGGAGGTCCGATGCCCCGAGGCGCGCGCGGCGCCATCCTGGCCGTGCTGGTCCTGTGCCTGCTGGCCACTCTGGCCGGTCCGGCGTGGGCCGGGCCGTGGGTCGACCGCGCGGCCGGGAACCTCCGCGACGACCCGCTGTACGTGAACCCGTCGGCCCGGCCGACCCTGTCGCTGCCCGACCAGGAGCGGATCAGGGCCCGGCTGGCCGCGGTGGGGACGCCGGTGTACGTGGCCATCCTGCCCGGCCAGGCGGCCGGCGAGGCCGGCGGCGACGTCAACCGGCTGGCCGCCCTGGTCGCGACCTCGGTCGGCCGCCCCGGAACCTACCTGGTGGTGGCCGGCGGCGAGGAGGGGGCCGGCAGCAACACCTTGGCCCCCGGCCAGGCGGCCAACCGGGCAACGGTCGCCTTCCGCCGCCACCCCGAGCTGGCCACGGCCACGATGGACTTCATCTCCCGGGTCGAGGACGCCGCCGGCACCCCACCGGCCACCACCACGCCGACCCAGCCGCCACCCGGCCAGCAGGACACCGACGGCAACACCGTCCTGATGGTGCTGCTCGGCGTGGCCGGCGTGGTCGCCCTTTCCGTGCTGCTCGCCCTCTTCAGGGAGAACCGCACCGAGCGCCGGAGCGTCCTCCGCGGCCACCAGTTCGGCGAGGCCAGGTCGGCCTCCGAGGACGACCTGAACGCACTCGCCGACGACCTGCGCAACCTCAACGTCGACCTCCAGGCCGAGGAGTCCGGCAACCCGCAGGCGGTCAACCAGTACACCAGGGCGTACCAGTACCTGGAACGGGCCGAGGAGGCCTTCGAGCAGGCCCGGACCCCGGCCGACCTGGCCCCGGTGAGCGGCGCCGTCGAGTCGGGCCGGTACTCCATGGCCGCGGCCAGGGCCCTGTTCGAGCGGCGCGACCCGCCGAAGCGGCGGCCGCCCTGCTTCTTCGACACCCGTCACGGGCCGTCGGTCAACGACATCGGCTGGGAGCCGCCGTACGGCGCGCCCCGGCCGGTGCCGGCCTGCGCGGACTGCATGCGCCAGGTCGCCGCCGGGGCCCAGCCCCAGCCGCGCCGGGTCCG
>DATENJ010000558.1:0-4547 GCA_035275125.1 Actinomycetes bacterium
CGGCCGCGCCGCCGTCCGATGCGCAGTTCACCCGCGACGAGCTCTGCCGCGCCGCCGGAGCCAACGTGGACCAGCTGCTGGAGCTGGAGTCGTTCGGCCTCGTGAGCGCCCGCGGCAGCGGCGACCGGGGAGCCTGGTACGGCGGCGACGACCTGGTCCTGCTGCGGCTGGCCCGCGAGCTCGCCGACTACGGCCTCGAAGCCCGCCACCTCCGCATGTACAAGCTGTTCGCCGAACGCGAGGCGGCCCTGTTCGAGCAGGTGGTCGCGCCGCTCGTTCGCCAGCGCAACCCCGAGGCCCGCGCCCGCGCCCGCGACACCATCCAGGCCCTGGCCCAGCTCGGCGGCCGCATGCGCGACCTGGCCCTCCGCTCCGCCGTCCACGGCCTCGCCGACCCCCGCGACCCGCACCGTTGAGCAGTTGCTAGATCTCCTTATCGACCTAGCAACATGTCAATAAATCCCCAGATCACCCCCCGAAGGGTCGGGGCCCGGCCCGCACGTGTGGCCCGGCTCCTGACGGCACTCCGGGTCCTGGCCGTCGTCGTGGTCCTGGCGGTGACACTGAGCCCGCACGGAGGCCCGGTCGCCACCGCGACGGCCCTCCGGGTCGCCGGTCCGCCGCCCGCCGTTCCCGCCGTGGCCGGAGCCAGAACCGGTGAGGCCAGAACCGGTGGCGGCGGGACCAGGTTGGTGGGCAGTGGCGGGGTTGCGGGCGGAACCGGGGTTGTGGGCGGAACCGGCGTGGTGGGCGGAACCCGGGTGGCAGGCGGGACCGGGGTGGCAGGCGGGACCGGCGTGGCAGGCGGGACCGGGGTGGCAGGCGGGACCGGGGTTGCGGGTGGAACCGGTGTCGTCGGGCAGGCGGTTCCGGGGACCACACAGGGTGGGGTGGCGGACCCGAGGGTGCTGGCGCGGGGGGTGATCCTGGCGGATGAGTCGACCGGGCAGGTGCTGTTCGAGCGGAACGCGAGCTCGGCAAGGGCGATGGCCTCCACTACCAAGGTTATGACCGCGCTGTTGGCCCTTGAGCGGCTCGACGAGCGGAAGGTCGTTGTCATCGGGTCTGGGCCGCCGGAGGTGGGGGAGGAGTCGTTGCGGCTGCACAAGGGTGAGCGGCTGACCGTTCGGGAGCTGCTCCTGGGGCTCCTGGTGAAGAGTGCCAACGACGCCGGGGCGGCCCTCGCCGAGGCGGTCGACGGGAGCCAGGCGGCGTTTGTCCGGCGCATGAACCGCAAGGCGGCAGCCCTCCGGCTCAGCGCGACCCACTACGTGACCCCGTACGGCCTCGACCGGCCCGGCCACCAGACCAGCGCCCGCGACCTGGCCCGCCTCTGGGAGGTGGCCATGCGCCGGGCCGACTTCCGGTCCCTTGTAGCCACCAAGGCGGCCCGCATCCCCGGTGGACCTTTATCGCTTCGTCGATTTGTCACCACGAACCAGCTGCTCGGCGCCTACCGGTGGACGGTCGGGGGCAAGACCGGGTTCACCAACCGGGCCGGGCGATGCCTGGTCGCGTCGGCCAGCCGTGGCGGCCGCCGGCTCGTCGCGGTCGCCCTCGGCTCACCCAACGCCTTCCCGGACGTGCAGGCCCTGTTCGACTACGGCTTCTCCAAGTTCGTCCGGGTCCGCCTCGCCCAGCGCGGCCAGCCGGTCTCGGTGGCCTCCGGCCGCCCGGCCGCCTTCCAGACCGAAGCCGACGCCGACGCCCTTGTTCGCCTCGACCAGCTCGACCAGGTCCGGCTGCACCTCCCCAAGGGGTCGACCGCCGGGCCGGCCTCGGCCTGGTTCACCGGCACGGGGCAGCGGCTGGTCAGCGTCGGACTGGCCCCGCTCCAGGGGACTGGGGCCGGGCCGGCCGAGACCCTGACACCCTCAACCGCTCCGAACGGGCCGGCAACGGGTGCGACCACGCCGGCGCCGGGACCGGCCGGCCCGGGAGCGGCAACCCTCACCGGCGAAACACCGGTCAGACCCTGGCCGGTCCCCGCCGGCGCCCCAGCACCCTCGATCAACCCGTTCCTACGCCGCGAACCCCCGTGATCCCGCCGGGCGACCCCGCTGGCGAACCGCCCACCTCGGTGAACCGGCCCGGCGACTCCGCTCCCGACCCGCCGAGCGGTGAGGAACGGCCGATCGTCCGGCTTCTGGTGGACCGGGAGGCGGTGCAGGGGCGGGTGGGGGAGCTGGGGGCGGAGCTGCGGGCCGACTACCAGGGGGTTGAGCCCATCCTGGTGACGGTGTTGCGGGGTGGGGTGGTGTTCCTGGCCGACCTGGTGCGGGCGGCGGCGATGCCGTGCCAGGTGGACTTCATGGCGATCTCGCGGTTCGACGCCTCGGAGGACACCGGGGTGGTGAGGATCGAGAAGGACCTCGACCTGGATCTGTCCGGCGCCCACGTGCTGGTGGTGGAGGACATCGTCGACACCGGGCTGACGCTCACCTACCTGCTGCGGGTGCTGGCGGCGCGGGGGCCGGCCAGCCTGCGGGTGTGTGCGCTGCTGGACAAGCGCGCCCGGCGTATTGTCGACGTGCCCCTGTCGTATGTCGGGTTCGAGGTGCCGGACGTGTTCCTGGTCGGGTACGGGCTCGACCTGGACGAGCGCGAGCGGGGCAGGGGCGAGCTCCTGGCCGTCGACGACCTGGAGGCGGTGCGCAGCAACCCGGCCCTGCTCGACCTTCCGACCAGGCCCAATGACGCATGGAGACCGCCCGAGGCGTGAAATCCCTACCGGCTGCAACCTTCGCTCGGTATGTCGCATCGCCCGGAGGCGTCTGATAGCCTCGGGCAGGTGGCAAGCGCCCGTCCGGGCGCCAAGAACGTTCGACGCCCGAGGGGGTTTCGAGTTGGTCGAGCTGACCCTCGTCGGCGTCAGGATCGAGCTTCCAACCCAGACGCCGATCGTGCTCCTCAAGGAGCGCGACGGTGAGCGCTTCCTCCCCATCTGGATCGGGAACGTCGAGGCGACCGCCATCGCCTTCGCCCTCCAGGGCGTGGCCACCCAGCGGCCCCTCACCCACGACCTGCTCAAGAACCTCCTGGACGAGCTGGTGGTCTCCATCGAGCGGATCGTCATCACCGAGCTGAAGGAAGGCACCTTCTACGCCACCATCGAGCTGCGGCAGAACGGCTCCAAGTTCTCGGTGTCGAGCCGGCCGAGCGACGCCATCGCCCTCGCGGTCCGGGCCAACACGCCCATCTTCGCCGAGGAGGACGTGCTCAGCGAGGCCTCCATCCTGATCAAGAGTGACGACGAAGAGCGCGAGGTGGAGAAGTTCCGCGAGTTCCTCGACCAGGTCAGTCCGGAGGATTTCGAGTAGGTCCGGGTGGGTTTCATCCTCAGCTGAAGGTCGAGACGTCGCAGGTCGATAACGGTGAGGTTGCTTCGTTGACGCGGCACACCGCGACCCCTAGGCTTGACGTCACATCGTTGTAATTACGCAAGATCCGGGCAAGGAGGAACTGGATGGTCGCGCGACCGTCTCCGGCGGCGTCTGAGCCGGGATTCCGCGGCCCCACCGTTCACAAGCTGGTCGGCATCACCTATCGGCAGCTCGACTACTGGGCCCGGACCGGGCTGGTCACGCCGTCGGTGCGGGCGGCGGACGGGTCGGGCACCCAGCGGCTGTACAGCTTCACCGACGTGGTCGAGCTCCGCATCATCAAGCGGCTGCTGGACGCCGGGGTGTCGCTTCGCCAGATCCGCGACGCGATCGGCTACCTGCGCAAGGAGTCGGGCGGCAAGCCGCTGTCGGACATCACCCTGATGTCGGACGGGAACCGGATCTACGCCTGCCACTCCAACGAGGAGGTCGTGGACGTCCTCTCCAACGGCCAGGCAGTGTTCGGCATCGCCGTCGGGCGGGTCTGGGCCGACACCGAGGGCGACCTGGCCCACCTCCCCGGCGACCAGCCGGGTGGCGCGGTCGTGAAGGCCACCCCCGGCCCGGCGGCCGGGTCGGCGGCGGCCGATGCGTCCGGCGGGGTCCCACCCCGGGCGGCACCGCAGGGGACCCAAGGCTAGCGCCGGCCATGGCCACCAGCGCGGAAGCGACTCGGCCGGCCGACAAGACCACTTTCGCGCACAACTCCGAGCGCCAGTTCGCGCGCCTGCTCGACTTCTACCGGGTCGAATGGGAGTACGAGCCGACCGCCTTCCCGATCGAGTGGGACGCCGCCGGCCGGCCACTACAGCACTTCCGGCCCGACTTCTACCTCCCCGGGTTCTGCCTCTACATCGAGATCACCACCCTCAACCAGCGGCTCGTGACCAAGAAGAACCGCAAGGTCCGCCGGCTGCGCGAGCTCTACCCGGACGTCCGCATCAAGGTCCTCTACCAGCGCGACTATCTCTCCCTGCTGGCCAAGTACGGTCTCGAGCCCCCGAGCCAGATGGCCGCCCCGGCCGCAGCGGGGGAGCGAGGTCCCGTGGTCCCCAAGGGGCTGGGAAGGACCCCGCGCGCCTGGCAGAGCATCGGCGCGGTGAAGGGGCCGCTGCGGGGCGCGGTGAGCGGGGCGGTCGAGCGGGCGACGGCGGCGGGGCGGCC
>DATENJ010000559.1:0-3124 GCA_035275125.1 Actinomycetes bacterium
GGCCTGGCCGGTGCGCGGGCCCGAGCTGGCGACCCTGACCTTCGACCACCCGGCGGTCGCCGGCATCTTCGGCGTGGGCTTCCCGATCATCCTCGGGCTGTCGGTCGTCTCGCTGGCCGCGCTGGTCGTGCGGTTCCGCCGCTCCCGGGGGGCCGAGCGCCAGCAGATCAAGTGGTTCGCCTACGGGGCAATGATCGGGATCCCGCTGGGCCTGCCGGCCGAGGTCCCGTTCTGGGGGCCGATCCTCGAGCTGGCCCAGCCGCCGCTGCTGTTCGCCGGGCTCGGCATCGGCATGTTCCGCTACCGCCTCTACGACATCGACCGGCTGCTCAACCGCACCCTGGTCTACGGGCTGCTGACGGTGTCGCTGGCCGTCACCTACGCCGCCGGGGTGCTGCTCCTCGGCGGGATGGTCAGCGGCGGGCGCACCAGCAGCCTGGTCGTGGCCGCCGTCACCCTGGCCGTGGCCGCCATCTTCCAGCCGCTGCGCCGGGCCATCCAGCGGGCCGTGGACCGGCGGTTCAACCGGCGCGCCTATGACGCCGCCGCCACCATCGAGGCGTTCGCGGTCCGGCTGCGCCAGCAGGTCGACGCCGACGCCCTCACCGCCGAACTGCTGGCCGTGGTCGACCACACCGTGCAGCCGACGCGGGCGTCGCTGTGGCTGCGACCGGCCGGCGAGCGCGCGGGGGCGGCCGGTACCGGGATGTACACCGAGTCGTAACAGGAATCCGGGTGGCGCCGTCGGCCCAGTGGCTACCATGGCGCCATGGGCGCCCCGATCTCGATCCGCCTGCGTGCCGCCTCGCCGGGGCTGCTGGCCCTGCCGTGGCTGGACCCGCTGGAGGGGTGGGCCGAGGACGCGGCCGGCTTCCGCGACCTCAACGTCGGGCCGAGCCGGCACCTGGTCCGTTTCGTCGAGGCCGACTACGTGCTGTACGCCCTCAAGGAGCTGCCGACCCGGATCGCCGACAAGGAGTACCGGGTGCTGCGCGACCTCGAGATCCGGGAACTGCCGGCGGTGCGGCCGGTCGGCCTGGTCGACCAGCCCGACACCGGCAACTCGATCCTGGTCACCGAGTACCTGGAGCACTCCTGGCAGTTCCGGCGGCTGTTCCGGCGGCTCCCCCGCGAGCTCGTCAAGCACCGCGAGCGGCTCCTCGACGCCATCGCCGGCCTGCTCGTCGACCTGCACCGCGAGGGCGTGTTCTGGGGCGACTGCTCGCTGGCCAACACCCTGTTCAAGCGGGACGGGCAGCTCCTCCAGGCGTTCCTGGTCGACGCCGAGACCAGCGAGGTCCACGAGGCCCTGAGCAACGGCCAGCGCGCCCACGACCTCGACATCCTGGTCGAGAACGTCTCCGGCGACCTGGTCGACGTCTCCATGGAGCTGGGGGAGAGCGGCGAGCGGATCGACGAGGACCTGGCCGCGGCCGAGAGCATCGCCGACCGCTACCGCGCCCTGTGGGAGGAGCTGACCCACACCGAGACCTTCGGCACCGGTGAGCGCTACAAGGTCGAGGCCCGGGTGCGCCGGCTGAACGAGCTCGGCTTCGCCATCGACGAGCTGGCCCTCGAGCCGGCCACCGAGGACCGCAGCACCCTGCGGCTCAAGGTCGCGGTGGCCAACCGCCGCTTCCACTCCCAGGAGCTGCGCCGCCTGACCGGCCTGGAGGTCGGCGAGGGCCAGGCGGCCATCCTGCTCAACGACCTGCGCGCCTACCAGGCGCGGCTGGCCGTCGAGCGGCCCGAGGCGGCCGGCGACGTGGTCGCCGGCTTCCGCTGGCGCACCGACGTGTTCGAGCCGGGCATGGTCAGGGCGGCGGCCGCCCTCGGCGACGTCGCCGACCCGATCCAGGCCTACTGCGACCTGCTCGAGGTCCGCTGGCTGCTCTCGGAGCGCCAGGGTCACGACGTCGGCCAGGACGCCGCCCTGGACGCGCTGGCGGCCAGGCAGGCCCCGTCGGAGTCGGCCGCCCAGATGGTGGTGGCCGAGACGGCCACGGCCAGCTTCCCCCCGGTCGGGGGCTAGGGAACGGCGATGTCGCCGGTCAGGTAGCGCTGCAGGGTCGGGCCGATGGCCCCGACCACCTGGGCCGCCGGGGCCGAGGCGAGCGGCTCGACCTTGACGATGTAGCGGGCCATGGCCAGGCCGATGATCTGGGAGCCGACCAGCGTGGCCCGCAGCTGGGCGTCGGGGCTGCCGAGCCGGTGGGCGATCTGGCCGAGGACCTCCTCGGCGATGAACTCGCGCAGCATCGCCGCGGCGTGCTCGTCGCCGACGGCCGAGCGGACCAGGGCGAGCAGCGGGCTCTGGTCGGCGGCGTGGTCCCAGATCGAGAGGAACAGCTCGACCATCCGCTCGCCCGCCTGGCCGGGGTCCTCGGCCAGGACGGCCATGAGCTGCTCGACCGGGTTCACCGGGAGCTGGACGGCGGCCACGAACAGGGCCTGCTTGGTGCCGAAGTAGTGGTGGACCAGGGCCGGGTCGACGCCGGCCAGGTCGGCCACCCCGCGGATGGTGGCGTGCTGGTAGCCGTGCTCGGCGAACGCGCGCCGGGCGGCGTCAAGGATCGCCTCCCTGGTCCCCGAGACCCCGGGCCGCCGGCCGGTCCGTGCCATCGCCTCGCCCTCCCCGAACTCTCCAACCGTTGAAATATGCTACCGGAGATCGGTCACGGCCGGCGGGTGAGCAGGAAGCTGGCCCGTTCCTCGTAGCTGAGCAGGCCGACGAACCCCGACCGGACCCGGAGGGCGACCTGGCGCTCCTCCTTGACGACCAGGCCGTCGCGGTCCAGCCAGAGGTCGCGGACGGCCCCGCCCGACGACTGCCCGGACAGGGCGCTGAGCAGGCGCAGGTGGCGGGTCGCGACCGGGCCGGCGCCGGTCTGGACGGTCTCGGGGCCGAGGTAGAGGGTGGTGTTGGCCGCGACCGAGGCGCCGTCGACGCAGCGCCAGCTCCGCGAGCTGCCGGGCGCCCGCCCGCTGAGCAGGCGCCGGCCGACGGGGGCGCAGGCGAACCGCTGGACGCCCGGCACCAGGAAGTAGGTCAGGCCGGTCGAGGACGCGAACTCGTCGGCGTCGGTCCCGGCGGCGCAGAAGTCGTAGGTCTCCACATGCTGGG
>DATENJ010000560.1:0-4187 GCA_035275125.1 Actinomycetes bacterium
GTGCTCTACATGCTCGGCCCGGCCGAGCTGGAGCACCTGCGCCTGCCGCTGGGCGGGCTGACCAAGCCGGAGGTGCGGGCGACCGCGGCCCGCCTCGGCCTGCGGACGGCGGCCAAGCCGGAGTCGTACGACGTCTGCTTCGTCCCCGACGGCGACACCGCCGGGTGGCTGGAGCGCCGCTTCGGCCCTCGGCCCGGGCAGGTGGTCGACACCGCTGGCCGGGTCCTCGGCCACCACCGGGGCGCCTACCGCTACACCGTCGGCCAGCGGCGCGGGCTCGGGATCGCTGCCCCCACCCCCCGCTACGTGCTCCGGGTCGAGCCGGCGGCCGGCCGGGTCGTGGTGGGGGAGCGGGCCGAGCTGGCCGTCACCACCGTCGAGCTGGAACAGGTCACCGCCACCGACGGCCACCCCGTGCGCCCGGGCAGGGCGAAGGTCCGCCTCCGCGCCCACGGCACCGAGGTCGGCTGCCGTGTCGTCCCCCTTGATCCCCCAAGCCCCCAGGGAGGCGCCCCGGCCGGTCGTCCGGGAGCGAGAGTCCGGCTGGAGCTGGACGAGCCGGTGGACGCCGTCGCCCCCGGGCAGGCCGGGGTGCTGTACGACGGCGACCTGGTCCTCGGCGGCGGCACCGTGACCACCACCGGCCCCCGGGGCGACCCCGCACTCGCTGAGTAGCCGACAAACGCGCGGGCGGTGCGCGGTGGCCGGCCCTACGTCGCTGCGCGCCTGGCCGCGTCGAACGGGGTCCGGTCGAAGACCAGCAGGTCGTGGACGATCTTGCCGTCCTTCACCGTGAAGTGCTCTGCGCTCGGGGCGTCCTGGACCAGCGTGGTGTGCGGGTTGTACAGCAGCAGGGCGGTCTCGTCGTCCCCGAAGGCGGCGATCAGCTCGGAGCCGAGAAGCATCCGCGCGAACGGCGTCATGAACTGCCGCAGCGCCTCCACCCCTTCGATACGACCGGCCGGCGCCTCGCACACGACACCGTCGGCGACGTAGGTCATCGCCTGGTCGACGTCCTTCCCGGTCCAGGCGTGGTAGTAGGCCAGGGCCACCGACAGGGCCGGGCTTGAATCTCGGGTCACGGTTGTCCCTCCAAGAGCCGGACGATGCGCTGTCATGTCGTTACGACACCGCCGCCGGCGCGAACGGACCGGCGGCGGCTCATGGGAGGATGTGGTGATGAGCGAGCCCACACTGGCCCGCGCTCGATCGGGGGACCAGCAGGCGTTTCGCGAGCTCACCGACCCCCACCGGCGCGAGCTGCAGCTGCACTGCTACCGGATGCTCGGCTCGGTGCAGGACGCCGAGGACGTGCTGCAGGAGACGCTGGTGGCGGCCTGGCGCGGCCTGGACCGCTTCGAGGAACGGTCGTCGCTGCGAGCCTGGCTGTACCGCATCGCGACCAACCGCTGCATCAACGCCATCCGCGACGCCGGACGACGGCCGCCACCGCCACCGGTCGCCCCGTTCGAGCCGCCAGCGCCCACCCGCTACGGTGAGCCGACCTGGCTGCAGCCCTACCCGGACCTGCTGCTGGATGGGATCGCCGACGCCTCGCCCGGGCCGGAGGCGCACTACCAGGCCAGGGAGGCGATCGAGCTGGCGTTTGTCGCCGGGCTCCAGCAGCTGCCGCCGCGCCAGCGGGCCGCGCTGGTCCTGCGCGACGTGCTCGGCTTCCACACCGCGGAGGCGGCGGCCATGCTCGAAAGCAGCGAGGCTTCGGTCAAGGGTGCCCTCCAGCGTGCACGGGCGGCCCTGGCGCAACGCCGCCCGGCCGCTGATCGCCAGCGGACGCCACTGCCGCACTCGGCGCGCGAACGCGAGCTCATCCGACGCTTCGCCGACGCGTTCCAGGCCGACGACATCGACAGCCTCATCGGGCTGCTGACCGACGACGCCTGGCTCACCATGCCCCCGGCCCCGCACCAGTACCGGGGCGCGACGGCGATCGCGTCGTTCCTGCGCGCCAGCGCCGCCTGGCGCGGTGGACGCCGGTTCCGGCTGGTGCCCACCCGCGCCAACACCCAGCCCGCCTTCGGCTGCTACCTCAACGACGCCCGGGCGGCGGTCGCGCACGCCGCCGGGCTGATCGTGCTCACCCTGGACGGCGAGCGGATCTCCGCCATCACCCGCTTCCTCGACTCCGGCATGCTCGACCGCTTCGGGCTCCACCAGACACTGCCCGGCGACTCGAAGCTCGCCCCGCCGGGTTAGCCGCTGCGGCGTTCGAGGCGGGTGTGGACCTCGTAGCGGTCGCCGCGGTAGAGGGAGCGGACATACTCGATGGGGGCGCCGGCGGGGTCGCGGGTGAGGCGCTGGAACAGCAGGGCCGGCTGGTCGGCGTCGACCTGGAGGATGGCGGCCTCCTCGGTGGTGAGGCGGACGACGTTGGCCCACTGGTCGGCGTCGGCCACCCGGACGTCCCAGTCGCGCTCGAGCAGCTCGTACAGGGAGGCGTCGGTCAGGTCGGCCGACTCGAGGCCGGGGAGCCGGTGGGCCGGGAGGTGGGTGCGCTCCAGGGCCATCGGCTCGCCGTCGGCGGTGCGGACCCGCTCCAGGTGGACGACCGGGCTGCCGGGGACGATGGCCAGGTGCCGGGCGACGACCTCGCTGGCCGGGACCAGGGCCTGGCTGCGGACCACCGAGCCCGGGGTCATGCCCCTGGCCCGCATGTCCTCGGTGAAGGAGGTCAGGGTGAGGGGCTGGCGGAACTTCGGCTCGGCCACGAACGTGCCGCTGCCGTGGACCCGGTAGACGAGGCCGCGGGTGGCCAGGCCCTCGACGGCCTGGGTGACGGTGGCCCGGGCGACCTCGTAGCGCTCGGCCAGCAGCCGCTCGGAGGGGAGCAGCGCCCCCGGCTGGAGGGCGGCGATCACCCCCTCCAGGATCTCCTGGAGCTGCTCGCCCTTTGGCCTCGCGTACGAGAGCTTCCGGGGGAGTGCCTCGACCTGTGCTCCGCGTCGGCGTGCTGTCATGGCGACAAGTCTACCGTCAACCGCTTGACAACTGGACTAGGCCACTTTACCGTCCGTGTCACTGGCAGGCCCGACTCGGGGGAGGACGCGGATGCTCGACCGCTACGTCGACGCCGCACGACACACGCTCGGCGAGGTCGCCGCCACCCAGGGTGAGCCGTTCGAGGAGGCGGCCCGGCTGGTCGCGGACAGCGTGGCCGCCGGGGGGATGCTGCACCTGTTCGGGGCCGGGCACTCCCAGCTCCTGGCGCTGGACGCCTACACCAGGGCCGGCGGGCTGGCCTGCGTCAACCCGATCCTCGACCCGGCCCTCTCGCCCACCTCCGGGCTGGAGCTGGCCCGGATCGAGCGGACCGAGGGACGGGCGGCGGCGATCCTGGAGGCCGAGGACCTGCGACCCGGCGAGGTCGTCCTGGTCGTCTCCAACTCGGGCGTCAACGCCGTCCCGGTCGAGGTCGCCATCGGCTGCCGGGAGCGCGGGCTGCGGGTGGTCGCCCTCACCAACCTCGAGCAGGCCAAGGCCACCGCGCCCCGCCACCCATCGGGGGCCCGGCTGCACGAGCTGGCCGACGTGGTCATCGACAACCGCTGCCCGCCCGGCGACGCCGCCGTCGCCCTCGCCTCCGGGGACCGGGTCGGCCCCCTGACCACGGTGGTCGGGGCCGCCGTGGTCACAGCCCTGTGCGCCCGGGTGGCCGAGCTCCTGGGAGAGCGGGGCCAGCGCCCGCCCGTGCTGGCCAGCCAGAACCTCGACGGCCGCTCGGCCATCAAGGACAACGCCGAGCTGGTCCGCCCCTACCTTGACCGCGTCCGGGCCCACCCGGCCGATGGCGGGGAGCTCCGGTGACCGGGCGGTTGCTGATCACCGGAGCCCGGGTGCTCACGCCGGGTGGGGAGTGGCCCCGGGGCTGGATCGCGGTCGAGGGGCGGCGGATCGCCGCCATGGGCCAGGGGGAGCCGCCGCCGGGCACCGGCGCCGGGGCCGACGTGCTGGCCGCCGACGGCCTGGTCGCCATGCCCGGCTTCATCGACCTGCACGTCCACGGGGCGGTCGGGGTGGACGTGATGGACACCGACCCCGACGGGCTGCGGCGCATGGCCCGCTTCTTCGCCGGCCACGGCGTCACCGCCTGGCTGCCCTCCACCATGACCGCGAGCGGCGCCGACACCGAACGCGCCCTCGAGGCGGTGGGCGCGGCGGCCGGCCCGGTC
>DATENJ010000561.1:0-13184 GCA_035275125.1 Actinomycetes bacterium
GGGTGAGCGCCTGGTCGGCGGTGAGCGCAGGCACCGGGAACGCGGCCGCCTGCTCCCACCCGACGACGGCCGGCTTGCGCGCCACCAGCGCGGCCGGCGCGACCAGCCACTGCGCCCACGCGCCCTGGTGGCGCAGCGGCACGGGGTGGGTGAGCACCTGGTCGCCCGCTACCAGGCTCCTCACGTCCTCGCCGACCGCGGCGACAACTCCCGCTGCCTCGACGCCGAGCGCCAGCGGCGGTCCGCGGCCCACGTCCCAGTCGCCTGTCCGGACGAACTCGTCCCAGTTGGCGACTCCTGCCGCGTGCACCGAGATCACGACCTCGTCCGGCGCCGGCGTCGCCGGCGCCGCGAGCTCGAGCGCGTGCACCTGGCCGCCGAACGCGTCGATGCCGGCGGCCTGCATCCCTCGCATCACCACCACCTGCGGGGATCGTAGCCTCGATGCAGGGTTGCGGTCATCGAATGCCACTGGTCCTGAGTATGAGAAAGGCCCTCTGACCTGGGAGCATGGCGCCTGCGACAGCTGCCGTAGCTCCGATCAGATCAGGAGGGCACGTTCTCGATGGCATCCTCCCACACCTTCGACCAGCTCGACACCTGCTTCGACGACACCCACGTCGTCGCCAACGCCGGCCTGCTGCTGGCGGCCACCCTGGCCCACAACCTGCTGCGCTGGGTCGCCGCCATCGGGGCTGGGCGCCCGCCGGGAGCTGGTGGTGGCCAAGACGCTGCGCCGCACCCTGCTCAACCTGCCCGGCCGCCTGACCCGCTCCGCCAGACGATGGACGCTGCATCTGCCGGCCGGCTGGCCGTGGGCGGCGTGGTTCGAGCTGGCACTGGCTCGGCTGCGCTGCATCGACTACGCCACCTGACTCACCACTGCCGGACCGCGCAAGACCCAAGCCAACCCGGGCCTGCGTGAGCCTGCCCGGGCATGCCTGGCCAGCGGCTCGCGCCCTCCCGATCGCGCAAACCGTCTGCCACGCCATCTCGATCATGCCTCAGAGGACACCACAGCCTTCTTCGAACCGGCTCCAACCGGCTGGGAATTCGGGCGTCGGTGGATCCAGGCTTAGGCGTTCGGCTCGATCAGACCCTGAGCGGTCCGCTGGCGGTGACGGTTCGGTTCCATGTGGGCGCGAGCGCGGCCCTGCTCGCCGGCACGGGCCCAGGCGTGTTGCTCGCTGGCGGCGCCTCGGGCTCCGCCCCGTTCAGCGCTCACCCGACCCGGACGGCGAGCATCGAGATGGAACCGCCGTCGACACCCTGCACAGGGAAGCTGATCTCGTCCTCGCCGCTGCAACCGGCGATGATGTAGAGGAGCGGGAGATAGTGGTCGGGCGTGGGCACCGAGAGGAGCGCGTCAGGCCCCAGGCTCTCGTAGTCGATGAGCGGCGCGTGATCGTGCGCGATGAGCAGCCGACGCGCCTGCGTCTCGAACCGCACGGCCCAATCGAACGGCTCTGCTGAGTGTGTGCCCCATGAGTACGCGTGGAGGTTGTGCACGAGGTTGCCGCTCCCGATCACCAGCACGCCCTCATCGCGAAGCGGTGCGAGCCGGCCACCGAGCTGGTAGTGGAACGCCGCCGGCCGAGT
The DNA here is from genome assembly GCA_035275125.1 of Actinomycetes bacterium. Classification (GTDB taxonomy): domain Bacteria; phylum Actinomycetota; class CALGFH01; order CALGFH01; family CALGFH01; genus CALGFH01. Next base: position 1,600 of record DATENJ010000561.1, read on the forward strand.
TTCATCGATGCTCAGCTGTACGACCGGGACGTCGGCCTCAGGGAACACATGAGTGAGCACGGACCACGTACCGTGATCCAGACCCCACGAGCGGTCGTCAAGGGTGGTCGCGGTTGGCCGCAGCAGATCTGCGACCCGAGCGGCGAGGACAGGGTCGCCCGGAGCCGGGTACTGGACCTTGTAGAGTTCGCGGGGGAATCCCCCGAAGTCATGGATCGTGCGCGGGCGCTCCATCGACGTGACCCGCGTTTCAGAGATATACCAATGCGCGGACACGCACAGGACCGCGCGAGGCTTGGGGATCGAGGCGCCGATGGACCGCCAGCCCTCGGTGCAGGCGTTGTCCAAGATCGCGTTCATCGGGTTGCCATGCCCGAAGTAGATCATCGGTAGCCGCGACCCCTGAGCGCTCATGCGTTCACCTCGCCGTCGATGGTTCGCGCGTCGCGATCTGGGATGTCTCGGGGTCGAGCCCCGCGCCGTTTCGGCGCGTCAGCGGCGCGCAGATGCCAGCCTGGGTCGAGAACGACCTCGGTTGCGATGTCGCGCTCCGCGGTGCCGCTCTCATCGCAACCTCCCCTCGAGCCACGCCCGGTGACCACAGAGGATAGTCGCTGGCGGGCTGCGCTGGACCACGCATCACTGGGGCGGACTGTCCTCAAGGCCGGCGTCGTGGGCGTCCGGTGGCCGGGTTCGGGCGGCGGCTGCGGTAAGAGTGTCGAGCGCGGGCCGGGCCGCCATCGGCCGACGCGGCGTAGCAGATTGGCACATGACAGAGGCAATCACCGCCACCCGAGGCGGCCGCGTCGTCGACGGCTGCCAGGTTTCCGAGGTCGGCACCTAGGCGATCGGCCCGTCGCACGCGTCCTCCCGTTCGTGGCCCGGCACCTGATGGCCAGAGCGCGGGGCAGCTTCTCCGGCGGAGCGGGGTGGCCATCGTGGCCGAGCAGCCTCAGGACTCCAGCCTGGAATCGCCTAGCTGCGGGCTGGATCCGCTGGGCAGGGACGAGCATGGCCACGGCCTGGTGAGGGTGGTGGGTCGATGCCGTCGCGCGCCAGCGCGGACGCGGCCCATCTCCGCAGGCAAATGGATGGCTTCGGCTGGACCCTACAGACATGAACTCCCACGCGCACCCGCAGTTGGGATTCTTGGCGCCCTTGGCGGCCGTAGCCTTACGGTCTGAGGAGCAGCCACAGGACTCGTGCCGCTTCCCTGGCCGGGTTGCGCCAGCCGGTGACCGGCTGGGTGGCGAGCAGGATGGCGTCGCCCTGCTGCAGGGTGTGGGTCTCCTGGCCGAGCTGCAGTTCCAGCGCGCCTTCCAGGATGAGCAGCAGCTCGGGTTGCTTGGTTTCGAAGGGGCGGCGGCCGCTGCTGCTGGCAGCGAAGGTCAGCTCGTACATGGCCAGTCCCGAGGGTTCCTGGAGGATGATCTCTCCGTGCATGCCCGTCGCAGTGGCAAGTGGTTGGCGTGCTCCTCGTCGGGCCAGCCGGTAGGGGAGCGAGGTGGGGCTCGACCTGGGGCCAAAGGCGACGCCCAGGGTTGCCCACAGGCGGGTCAGGGTCTCACCAGACAGGCCGTGGCGGCCCCGCTCGACCTGGGACAGGGCGCTGGGGCTGACGCCGATCCGGCGGGCCAGCTCAGCCTGGGAGAGACCGGTGGCAAGACGTTGGGCGCGGACCTGTTCGCCGATGGGTTCCTGTGTGCCAGACGCTTTGCGTAGGACGTCGATCCGGCCGTCGTCACCGACCGCGTACGGCAGGGTGCGCCCGGTCACGTCGGGGGGATGGCCGTCGGCCTTGACGACCTGGAGGGTCCGTTCGGCCGGCTGGGTCGGTGGGGTGTCGAGGTCCAGGATGACCTGGGTGATGTCGGCGAGTTGGGACCGGAAGGTCGGCGGGTGGGCGTCCCGGTCCAGCAGCCAGTAGGCGACGGTGCGCTCCTGGTACAGGCGGGGACAGCAACGCAGAAACAGCGCCAAGGCGTCGTCTGGTCCCCAGAGCCGCTGCATGCTGGTCAAGTCGTCGAACACATAGCGGGCGCCCGGCCCGAGCTCGTCCTCGATCTCGGACAGCTCGCGGTTGACCTGCTCCATATCGGCGGGGTCCTTGAGGCGCCGCACCAGGGCCTCGGGTGGCAGGCCGGCAGCGGCCACCGCCGGATGGGAGCTGGCATGCTGGCTGGCGGTCCAGCCGTCCAGCAGGGTGAAACGGTGGCTGTCCCACACCTGGCCGAAACGGTCCAGGACCTCGGCCGGTGGCTGGCGAAAGCTGAGATAGGTCAGCGGCGTGTCGCCATGCGCGGTGGCGAGGAACGCTTCCACGAACGGCTCGATGTCGGCCGGGTCGGATGCCTGCCAGACGACGTTGTCGCCCACGCCCAGCCCGCCGAGTAGCTCGTCGAGCGGGTCGATGCCGGTCGACGGTCGATCCATGGGATGCCCCTTTTCGTTGCGGATGACCCGCGTAACTCATGAAGTATAGCTTCACTTGGCCCGTAGTCAATTAAGTGTTACCCTCAGGTCGGATCCTCCGCACGACACGACTACCGACGCGACGGTCGAGGAGGAACGCAAAGGAGGCACCATGGCCACCACCAGCGAGGTGGAGCCCGTCTGCTCCCAGCCGGCCTGGCAAGGCGACGGCAATCGCATCGAGAAGACCTTCAACTTCGACGACTTCAGCGCTGCCGCGCGGTTCGTCGGCAGGATCGCCGACGCCGCCGCCATTGCCAGTCGCCAGCCCGCCATCGACCTCCGCTGCGATCGCGTCACCGTTGCGTTCGCCCCCCGGGGCGACAGCACCTTAACTCAGGACGACGTGGCCGTGACTCTCCGCATCGAGCGGCTCGTCGGCGACCACCGTCACCCGGTCGGTCGGGCTGGCCCCTGGAGTCCCCGCGGAACCCTGGCCGGCATCCGCCCGCGCCCGGTCGGCCAGGCCGGGCCCTAGACCCGGCTACGACCCTCAGTTGTCGCTGGTCAGCACGACGCAGCAGCGCCCGGGCTGTGGGTCCAGGACCGCCCGAACGGGCGGGTCGCCGCCGAGGTGGTCGGTGAGTGCCTGCAGCATGGCGTGGTTGGCGCCGCAGACCAGCTGGCGGTGGCGGGCGGCGACACGGTCGAAGGGACAGTTGCGCAGCCGGATGGCGCCGTCGGTGTCGTCATAGGGTTCGTAGCCGCGGTCGGCCAGCGTCTGGCGGAGTGCCGCAAGGACCTGGTCGGAGTGGCCGTCGGCCGCGGTATGGCCGGCCGCCTCGGTGCCGAGCTGCACGCCGAGGGCGCTGGCGGCGCGGTTGAGCTCGGTCTGGGCGGCGCCGGAGTGGTCGGCTTCGGCCGCGCCGGCGAGCAGTTCGGCGAGGGCGGCGTAGTCGCGGGCGGGCAGGCTGAGCTCGATCTGGTGGTCGGCGCGGACGTAGTGCTTGGCCGGCCGGCCGGCGCCAGGCCCCTGGCGGCCGCCGCGCCGCTGGTACCGGGCCTCCAGCAGGCCGTCGTCGACGAGCTTGTCGAGGTGGTAGGCGGCGAGAGGGCGGCTGATACCGACCGCCAGGGCGGCGTCGTCGCGGCTCACGGGGACGCCGCGCTCGGCCACGTGGCGGTAGAGGGCGCGGCGGAGGGGATCGCCCAGCCCGGCGAGGCCGGTGAGCTGCTGGTCGACGATGCTCTGGTCCATACCCTCATTCTAAAACAAAAGATTCTTGACAGCCAGCCTCCACCAGCTCTATAACAAAGATATGTTCACGATAGAAGAGGAGAACGGCATGGCCACCAGCATCCGTCCCCGCCCCCCAGCCGCCATTGACAACCCCGCCTACCAGGCCTTCCTGACCCTTCGGGTCGGGTTCGTGGTCGCCCCGATCCTGTTCGGCCTCGACAAGTTCACCAACCTGCTGACCGACTGGACCACCTACCTGGCTCCGACCATCGACCGCCTGGTCCCGGGCAGCGCCACCAGCGCGATGGTGGCCGTCGGCGTGGTCGAGATCGTGGCCGGGCTGGTCGTGGCCGTCCGGCCCAAGGTCGGCGGCTACCTGGTCGCCGCCTGGCTGGCCGGCATCATCACCAACCTGCTGCTGCTCGGCGACCACTACGACGTCGCCCTGCGGGACTTCGGCCTGCTGCTGGCCGCACTAGCCCTGGCCCGGCTGGCCACCGCGTTCCAGCCCACTCACGACGCCAAGCAGCTCTGAGGCTCAGCGCCACACACTGCAGGTGAAAGGACCCGACGTGTCCGCTGTTGCCCACCCCCTGCCCGACCAGCCCGCCGCGCCTGGCCACCGTCCCCAGCTGCAGGTCGTCGACCGCGGCCAGGCGGTCGACCTGACCCGGGCTGAGCGGGCGGTGGAGGAGTTGCTGGCCGCGCTCGGCCAGGACCTGTCGGACGAGCAGCTGGTGGACACGCCGCGCCGCGTCGCGGCCAGCTACGCCGAGCTGCTCACCCCGACGCCGTTCACGCCCACCACCTTCCCCAACGACGAAGGCTATGACGAGCTGGTCCTGGTCAGGGCGATTCCGTTCGCCTCGCTGTGCCAGCACCACCTGCTGCCGTTCACCGGCGTCGCCCATGTCGGGTACCTGCCGGCCGGGCGCATCCTGGGGCTATCCAAGTTGGCCAGGGTGGTGGAGCTGTTCGCTCATCGGCTGCAGCTCCAGGAGCGGCTCACCACCCAGGTCGCCGACTGGCTCCAGGCCCAGCTGGCGCCCAAGGGGGTCGGGGTGGTGCTGGAGGCCGAGCACCTGTGCATGTCGCTGCGGGGCGTGCAGGCGGCTGGCGCCCGCACCGTCACCTCAGCGCTGCACGGTCTGCTGCGCACCGACCCGCGCTCACGGCAGGAGTTCCTCGCCCTCACGGGCGCCGCCACCTGAACCAAGACCTAGCCAAGGGAGTTCCCCATGTCCGCCACGTCCACCTTCGCGATCATCGGCGCCGGCCTGGCCGGTGCCAAGGCGGCCGAGACCCTGCGCGCCAAGGGCTTCGACGGCCGGGTGCTGCTGCTCGGAGACGAGGCCGAACGGCCCTATGAGCGTCCGCCCCTGTCCAAGGCCTACCTACGTGGCGAGACCGGCCGCGACAGTCTCTATGTGCACGAGGAAGCGTTCTACGCCGCCTCCGATATTGAGCTGCGCACCTCGGCCTCGGTCCGCTCGATCGAGCTGGGCGGCCGCCGGCTGGAGCTCGCATCCGGCAAACGGATCAGCTATGACCGGCTGCTGCTGGCGACCGGCTCGGCACCGCGTCGCCTGCACCTGCCCGGGGCGGAGCTGGACGGCGTCCAGTATCTGCGCACCCGCCGCGACGCCGACACCCTGGCCGCCGCCGCGGCGCGCGCCGAGCACGTGGTGGTGGTCGGGACCGGCTGGATCGGCAGCGAGGCCGCCGCCTCCCTCCGCCAGCTCGGCCGGCAGGTGACCCTGATCGGCCCGGACGCCGCACCGCTGGCCCGCGTGCTCGGCCCCGAGATCGCCACCGTCTATCGCGACCTCCACGCCGACCACGGCGTCCGGCTCCTGCTGGAGACCCGTGTCGCCGGCCTCCGCGGTCACGGCCGCGTCGAGGCGGTCGTCACCGACGACGGACGCACCATCGACTGCGATCTGGTGCTGATCGGCGCCGGCGCCATCCCGCGGACCGAGCTGGCCGAGGCGGCCGGCCTGCCCGTCCGCGACGGGCTGCTGGTCAACGAGGAGCTGCAAGCCATTGGGGCGGCGGGCGTCTACGCCGCCGGCGACATCGCCGCCGCCTGGCATCCCCACTACCAGACCTACCTGCGCGTCGAGCACTGGGCCAACGCGCTCAACCAGGGACCCGCCGCGGCCAAGAACATGCTCGGCATCCCCACCCCGTACGCGCGGCTGCCCTACTTCTACTCCGACCAGTACGACCTGGGCATGGAGTACTCGGGCTTCGCCGCCGCCTGGGACCGGGTGGTGGTCCGGGGCGACCCGGCAACTCGCGAGTTCATCGCCTTCTGGCTCAAGGACCAGCGGGTCCTCGCCGGCATGAACGCGAACGTGTGGGGCGTCACCGAGCCCATCCAGGCCCTGATCCGCGGCGGCCGGCCGGTCGACCCGGCGCGGTTGGCCGACCCCGACATCCCCCTGGACCAGGTGACCGGCGACCGACCCGGCGTGCTGGTGACGGGAGGCACCCGATGACCAAGCTCCAGCGCCTGTACCAGGAGCAGGGCCAGAGCCCGTGGCTCGACAACCTGACCCGGGTGTATCTCCGCGACGGCACGCTCGACCGGCTGGTCGCCGACGGGATCCGGGGAGTGACAGCCAACCCAACGATCTTCAGCAAGGCTATCGAAGGCTCCGACGCCTACGACCAGCAGTTCGCGGCGCGTATCGCCCAGGGGCGTCCGGTGACCGACGCCTACTGGGACTTGGTCGTGGACGACGTCGCCGACGCGCTGGGGGTGCTGCGACCGACCTTCGATGCTAGCGCCGGCACCGATGGGTTCGTGTCGGTCGAGGTGGCGCCGGAGCTGGCCCGCGACACCGACGCCACCATCGCCGCCGCCCGCCGGCTGCACGAGTGGATCGACCAGCCGAATCTGTTCGTGAAGATCCCGGCCACCGGCGAGGGCGTGCCCGCCATCCAGGCGATGATCGCCGAGGGACGCAGCATCAACATCACGCTGATCTTCTCCCTGGCCCGCTACGCCGAGGTGATCGACGCCTACCTCGCTGGGCTCGAGACCCTCGCCCAGCGCGGCGGCGACCTTGCCTCGGTGCACAGCGTGGCCTCGTTCTTCGTCAGCCGGGTCGACACCGAGGTCGACCGTCGCCTCGATGCCATCGGCACCAGCGACGCGCTGGCCCTGCGGGGCCAGGCCGCGGTCGCCCAGGCCAGGCTCGCCTACCGGCTGTTCGGTGACCGTTTCGCCGGCCAACGGTGGGAGCGGCTGGCGGCCAGGCGCGCCCAGCTGCAGCGGCCGCTGTGGGCGTCGACCTCGACCAAGAACCCCTCCTATCCCGACACCCTGTATGTCGACAGCCTCATCGGGCCCGACACGGTCAACACCCTGCCCGAGGCGACCATCGCCGCCTTCGAGGACCATGGGACCATCGCCCGCACCATCGACAGCGGTGTCGCCCACGCCGAGGCGGTGATGGACGCGCTGGCCGAGGTCGGGGTGGACATGGACGACGTCGGCCGCACCCTCGAGGATCAGGGTGTGGCCAGCTTCCACCAGTCGTTCACCCATGTCCTCCAGGCCCTCGAGAGCAAGGCACGCCAGCTGGCGGCCCGCTGATATGGACTGGGCTGGCTGGGCGCTGTTCGGCCTCGTGGCCACCGGTGCCCTGACCGCGGTGATGATCATGGCCCAGCTGGCCGGGCTAACTCGGCTCGACCTGCCGCTGCTGCTCGGCGCCATCGTCACCGAGGATCCCGACCGGGCCCGGGTCGCTGGGTTCTTCCTCCACCTGGTGATCGGTCAGGGGTTCGCCCTGGGCTATGCGGCCAGCTTCTCGTTGCTGGACCGGGCCGGCTGGTGGCTGGGCGGGCTGTTTGGGCTGCTTCATGTCGCGGTCTCCCTCACCGTGTTCGTCCCCCTCCTCACCGGCGTACACCCACGCATGGCGTCGCACCGGGCCGGCCGGTCCTCCACCGCGGTGCTGGAGCCGCCCGGGCTGCTCGGCCTCAACTACGGCGGCCAGACCCCGGTCGTCACCATCGCCGCCCACCTCACCTACGGCGTCGCCCTCGGCGTCCTGCTCGGGGCCCGTTGACATGGGCCAACTGTTCCCCACTGCCGGCGAACCGGCCCGGCCCATCGAGGACTACGGGCTGCTCGGCGACACCCGTACTGCAGCCCTGGTCGCCTCCGACGGCGCCATCGAGTGGCTGTGCGTCCCCCGCTTCGACGGCCAACCCGTGTTCGGCCGCCTGGTCGGCGGGCCGGCGGCGGGCACCTTCCGCATGGGGCCAGCCGGAGCGGCCACGGTCACCGCCCGCCGCTACCGGCCCCACACCGCCACCCTCGAGACAACCTGGGCCACGCCGGGCGGGCGGCTCACCCTGACCGAGGCGATGATCGCCGACGTCACCGGCCGGCTGCTGCCGTCCAGCCTGCTGGTGCGCCGGCTCACCGCCGTCGGCGGCCCGGTTGACGCCGTGGTCGAGTTCGATCCCCGCCTCGGTGAACACCACACGTCCCCGCACGTGGAGCGCCGCGGCGACGTGGTCGTGTGCAGCTGGTCGACCACCGCGCTCGCGCTGCGCGCATCGCCGCCGCTCCACATTGACCCCGGACGACCGGTGACGGTGCGCGTCACGCCCGATCGGCCCGTCACCCTCGCGCTCAGCCTCGCCGACCGGGAACCGCTGATCTATGTCGACCCCGGCGCGGCCTGGGCGGCACTGGCGGCCGACGAACATGGCTGGGATGCCTGGTGTGCCGACATCGACGGCGACCTCCCGCAGCGCGACGCAGTCGCCCACAGCCTGCTCACCCTGCGCCTGCTGACCTACTCCCCGTCTGGCGCGCCGGTTGCGGCACCGACGACCTCGCTCCCGGAGGACCCCGGCGGGGCCCGCAACTGGGACTACCGCTACGCCTGGCCGCGGGACGCCAGCATCGGCATCGGTGCCTTCCTCGGCGTCGGCAAGCATGACGAAGCCCGCCACTTCCTCGCCTGGCTGCTCCACGCCAGCCGCCTGGACCGGCCCCGCCTCCCCGTCCTGCTCACCCTCCACGGCCGCCACCCGACGGCGGAACGGGTACTTGACGGCTGGCCGGGCTACGCCGACAGCCGCCCGGTCCGCGTCGGTAACGGCGCCGCCGACCAGCACCAGCTCGACGGCTACGGCTGGGTCCTGGACGCCGCCTGGCTCCTCACCCGCGCCGGCCATCGGCTCGACGCCGAGACTTGGCGGGCCATGCGCGGCTTCGCCGACCAGGTGGCGGAGCGATGGCGCGAGCCCGACGCCGGGATCTGGGAGGTTCGCGGCGACGGCGCCCACCACGTGCACTCCAAGCTCATGGCCTGGCTCGCCCTCGACCGGGCCCTGCGCATCGCCTCCACCCGCCGCACGCCGGCGCGGCAGGTCGCGCGATGGCAAGCCGAGCGCGAGGGCATCGCCGCCGACGTCATCGCCGCTGGCTTCAACCCCGAGCTCGGCAGCTACACGCGCAGCTACGGCTCGAACGACCTCGACGCCGCCGTGCTCGTCCTTCCCCTCCTCGACCTTGAGCCGCGTGACTCGCCGCGGGTCCGGGCCACCATCGAGGCCGTGCGCCGCAAGCTTAGCGCCGGCGGCTCCCTGCTCTACCGTTACCCACCTGGCCAAGACGGCCTGCCCGGCACCGAAGGAGCTTTCCTCCCCTGCTCGTTCTGGCTGGTCCAGGCCCTCGCCGCCACGGGCCGGGTCGAGGAAGCGGCCCAGCTGTTCGACGACCTCCTCGACCTCGTCAACCCGCTCGGCCTCCTGCCCGAGGAGATCAACCCCACCACCCATGGCTACCTCGGCAACTACCCCCAGGCCCTCACCCACGCTGCACTCGTCCAAGCCGCCCTGGCCATCCGCGACGCCCGCACACATGACCAGACCCTGCAGCATCGTGACAACCCGAGCGGCCGGCACCGGGTTACCCGTCAGGTGTGGTCTACCTCAAGCCTCAAGCACCGCCTTGCCTGACTGGACCGGTCCTACATCAGCCTCTAGCGAACCCTCCATCAATCGCATCGACGCCTAGCGGCCCTCGACAGCTGTCCTCGCCATTACGGATGAAGGCCACCGTCGCGCGCTACGCTCGACCTGTAATCGTTTGATGACAGCGGTGCACCTGATGTGCCAGTCAGTTGTGCACAGGGTCTAGGACGGTTGCGCCGGCGTTCACGCCGTAGACGATCGTGTAGGGACCTTGCCAGAGATTTGCCAGAAACTGCGCCACACGTACCCTTGCGTCGCCCCACTGCCCGATCCTCCGCGCCGCCTTTCACCTGGGCGGTTGTGTGGTCACGGGAGGTGCTGCATAGCGTCGCGAACCCGCGGCGTATCGATGGCAAGGATGGGGTCGCCGGTTCGATTCCGGCGGGGGGCTCCACCCCAAACAGGCAGGTCAGGCCGGGTGCTGCATTCGGCCTGTCGCGTGATCAAGAGTTGGCAACCACGTTTGCCAGAGAGTTTGCCAGACTGAGTTGTACGTCTTGACCGGGCTTCATCGCCTTCCGAGGTCACTCCAAGACGTGCCTTGCGCCAGTTGGTCTGGCCTCGAGTTCGTCCACGGCTGCAGTTGCTGGATGCAGCGTGCCCCGGGTGGCGGCTCGGTCGATCCCGTTCGCGCGGTCGTGGGGATGGGTGGCTGTTGCAGAAACGGTGCTGGTCTCAAGGGGTGGTTGCATCACCTCCGCACTGACGGATGGGTCGGTGGTGGAGGTGGTGGGTGCGGTCCTGGGGACTGTCAGCAGCAGAACAAGACGAGGTCTGGCGGCGCTGGCGGCGAGGTGAGTCGCTGCGATTGATCGCTCGCCGGCTGGGCAAACGGGGCCCGTCGGTACGGGCCCTTGTGTTCCAGACCGGCGGCGTGCAACGCCAGCCACCACGTCGCAACGCCGCATATCTCAGCATGGCCGAACGCGAGGAGATCAGCCGTGGGGTGGCCGCCGGCGTGTCGTGCCGGCAGATCGCGGCCCGGCTGAGACGAACACCCTCGACGGTGTCGCGGGAGCTGGCCCGTAACGGTGGCCGCCACCGCTATCGGGCTCAGGTCGCTGACGCCGCGGCCTTCCAGAGGGCGCAGCGGCCCAAGGCGGCCAAGCGGGTTCTGGAGCCGCGGCTGCGGGCGGTGGTGGAGGCCAAGCTGGCCCTGCGGTGGTCACCCCAGAAGATCGCCGGCTGGTTGCCCCTGGCCTACCCTCAAGATCCGGTGATGTGGGTGTCGCACGAGACGATCTATCTGTCGTTGTTCGTCCAGAGCCGGGGTGCGCTGCGCCGCGAGCTGCAACGCTGTCTGCGCACGGGTCGGGCGATGCGCTATCCGCGGGCCGGCTGCCCCAGGGCCGCGGTCAGCTGCGTGACACCCTCCATATCAGCCAGCGACCCGCCGAGGCGACCGACCGGGCGGTGCCCGGCCATTGGGAAGGCGACCTGGTCTTTGGCCGGCGGCCGAGCGCGGTCGGCACCCTGGTCGAGCGCCACAGCCGCTATGTGCTGCTGTTCCCCCTCCACCAGGGAGTGACCGCCCACCAGGTGCGGCCGGCGCTGACCGCCGCGGTGCTGCGGCTGCCGCAGCCGCAGCGTCGCTCGCTGACCTGGGACCACGGCCGCGAGATGGCCGAACATCACCAGTTCACCGTCGAATCTGGCACGCAGGTCTATTTCTGCGATCCACGCAGCCCCTGGCAGCGCCCGAACGAGAACACAAACACGTGCTCCGCCAATATCTCTCCAGGAGCGCTGATCTGCGCCAGCTGGACCAGGCGGCACTCGACGCGGTCGCCGCCGAGCTCAACGATCGCCCTCGACAAACCCTCGGATTCAAGACACCCTCACAGGTCCTGGCGGAGGTGTTGCGCTGACCCTGAGACCGCCACCGGACCTGCAACACCCACTCGGTCCAATCGCCGGAGCACGCTCA
>DATENJ010000562.1:0-5300 GCA_035275125.1 Actinomycetes bacterium
CCCGGTGCGAGGCCCCCCGGAGGGGGAGCGTAGCCGAACCCGAAGCTGGGTGCCCGGCGTTGTCCACAGCCCCGCGAGGTGCGGTTCGCCAGCGGTGCGGTTCGCTAGGGATGCGGTTCGCTAGCGGTGTCGCAGCCAGAGTGACGCCGAGGCCGGCTGGACGGTTTGGTCGACCACGCCGAGCAGCTCGGCCGAGAGGGTGTCCAGGTCGACCTGGTCGCGGAGCCGGCCGCTGAACCGCTCGACGGTCCGGGCGGCGTCGTAGCGGCCGCGGTTGAAGCGGCGGTCGACCAGCTCCTGGACCCGCCGGCGGGCCGGCTGGAACAGGGCGGCCACGGCCAGGGTGGAGGCGGCCACGGCCAGGGCGGAGTCGCCGGTGGCCGGGTCGAGCAGGCCGCCGAGCAGGAAGACCAGGCCGGTGTAGACGCCGATCAGCAGGGCGGTGAGCAGGCCGTAGACCAGGGTGCGGTTGATCAGCCGGTCGACGTCGTACAGCCGGTACTTGAAGACGGCGACCGCCACCGACACCGGGATCAGCCCGAACAGCGGGAACAGGTAGCCGGCGCCGAGGGTAAGGGTGGTGGTGACGAACACCAGCACCACCGTGACCACGGTGTAGACGAACCACTTGACCTGCTGGCGCTCTTCGCCCGAGGCGCGGCGCAGACGCAGCACCAGCGACAGCAGCGCGGTGGCGAGCACGAGCAGCTGGCCTGGGAGCAGCCATTCGAAGACGCCGTCGGCCAGGCCGGCGACCGGCAGGCGCACCGGCGGGGTGGCCTCCGGGTAGTAGAGCTCGACGGATCCCGGGGCGAGGGCGGCGGCGAGCGCCAGCGCCAGGTAGACGGCCACGGTGAACCAGGCGAACGGCCGCCAGCGTGGCGACGGCAGCCGCCCGTGGGGGAACAGCAGCAGCAGGAAGGCGAGCAGCCCGAACGCGGGATGCCAGATCACGCCCTCGGCCCAGCCGACCCAGCTGGGGCCGGGCAGCGAGCCGGGGTCGCGGACCAGCCCCCGGTTGACATAGGCGCCGGTGAAGCAGCCGAAGGCCATCACCACGCCCCAGCCGAGCAGCAGCCAGCCAACCGGGTTGGCGGGCCGGCGGCCGGCGAGGAACGCCCCGGTGGTGACGAAGACCAGGCTGAGGACGGCCAGGATCCCTTCCTCACCGGCCGCCACCTGGACCGGGTTGACGGCGAGCCCGGCCGCGATCAGCGCCAGGGCCAGCCCCCACAGCCCCCAGGCGAGCCGGACGGCGGCCCTGGGGGTCACGACTCGCTGGCGCGCCGTCGGGTGAAGGGCCGGCGCAGCCAGCGCACCGGCGTGCCCAGAGTCCAGATGAAGGTGCGGATGGCCGCGTTCTTGGACAGGTTGCCGGCCTTGCGCCACTGGCGGCGGCGGTCGACGCAGACCACCTGGGACCGGACGTCGGGCTCGACCCCGAAGTGGCGGGCCAGGTTCTCGGCCGTCTCGATCCAGAACCGGCTGTTCAGGCGGTTGCCGCCGAGCACGTAGCCGAGCTCGTACAGGGGGTCGTTGGTGCGCTCGAGGGCCTGGATCTGGACGACGGTGACGCCGTCCTCGGTCTCGGCCGAGAAGGTGATCCAGCCGGCCAGCATGTGCCCCTCTGGGGTCATGAGGGTGAACGACTCGTCGTCGGCGTACAGCACCAGCACCCCGGTGGACAGCTTCATCCGGCCGGGCAGGCCCAGGTTGAGCAGGGCCACCTCGCCAGGGGCGATGCCCTCGAGGGGGGCGTAGAACCAGTTGCGCTCGGGCCAGAACCGCTGGAACTCGGCCTTCCAGATCCTGATGACCTCGGCCGGGGCGACGTCGGCGCCGCGTAGCTCGACCCGCATCGTCTTCTGCCACATCTTGCCGAAGCCCTGGACCGGGCCGACCACCCGACGGCCGGTCACGTTCAGGTTGACCGCCTCGGCCGGGACCTCGCCCAGCTTCAGGGTGGTGACGTTCTTGGCCCAGAAGGCGGCGTCTCTGGACGCGGGCGGGGCGGGCTCGTCAGTGGAAACGGGCTCTTCGGTGGTCATCGGGAGGCTCCTCAGGTCATGGCGCGTCGGCGTCGGCGAACGCCTCGGCCTCGCTGTCGAAGATGCCGATCGCCTCGTCGAGGCGGGTCAGCTCGAAGATCTGCCGGTAGTGCTCGTTGAGCCCGAAGGCGACCAGCCGCTGGCGCTGGCGGTTCGCCCGGACCAGCAGCGTCACCAGCATCCCGATGCCGCCACTGTTCATGTACTCGAGACCGCTGAAGTTGAGGACGATCGTGCGGGTGAACTTGCCGCTCGCCCTCGTGTAGGCGTCGGCCAGGGCCTTCTCGGACGACGCGGTCACGTCGCCCTTGAAGTCGATGACGCTGGCCCGGCTCGACAGCTCCCGGACATCGGTGATGAGACTGCCCTCGGTCATTGCTTGGCCCTCCCTTTGCTGGACCGGCGGGTTCAGGTGGAGACAGTGGCGGTGACGGCGCTGTCCTCGTCGGCGTAGATCCCCATGAAGTCGCTCAGGCGGGTGATGGCGAAGATCTGGCGGTAGTGCTCGCTGAGCCCGAAGGCGCGCACCGTCCGGTGCTCCTTGCGGGCCCTGGCCAGCAGCCCGACGATCAGGGCGATACCGGTCGAGTTGATGTAGTCGACGTCGGCGAAGTTCAGCACGACCGTGCTCGGGTCGTCCTGGGCCGCCCGCTCGTAGGCGGCGAGTAGGGCCTGGTCGGCACCGAGGTTGATCTCGCCGCGCAGGTCGATCACGCCGGTGCTGTCGTGGGATCGGACATCGGCCCCGAACTCAGCTCCGGGCATCTGGTGCCTCCTTGAGGTGCATGGTCAGCTCGATGGTGTGGTGGTGCTGGTCGACGGTGGTCTCGAGGCGGTCGACCATGTTCTGGATGAGGAACAGGCCCCAGCCTCGCGGTGTCTGGAGGCCGGCCAGCTTGGCCTCCAGGTCGGGCGTCTCGACCTCGGGCAGGACACGCTCGCCGCCCTGGTCGGTGATCCGCACCGTCACGTCGGTGTCGTCGGCGACCACGCTGACCGCGACCGGCAGCTCCGGCCGGTTGCCGTTGCCGTGCTCGATGGCGTTCATGGTCGCCTCGCCGACGGCCGTCTTGAGCCGCTCAAGGCGGGGGCCGTCCAGCCCCAGCCCGGCCACCGCCTCGGCCACCTGGTCGATGGCCAGGCGCTCGTTGCCGGGCTCGCTGGCCACCTCGAAGGCGGCCAGCTGCCGCTCGGCGCCGTCGGGGACCTCGGTGGCCTGGGCGGGCGGGCCGCCGGCGGCCCGCCGTCCCAGGGTGACCAGGGTGATGTCGTCCTCCTGCTCGACGTCGGGGCCGACGAAGTCGGCCAGCTCCTTGAGCAGCCGGTCGATCAGCACCTCGCCGTCGGTGGCCTCGCCGGTCAGGGAGGCCACCCGCGGGAAGCCGAACATCTCCCGCTGGGTGTTGTGGGCCTCGGCCAGCCCGTCGGAGTGGAGCAGGACCGTGTCGCCGGGGGCGAGGGTGGCCTCCTTCTCCTCGTACTCCATCTCGGGCAGCAGGCCGAGCGGCATGCCGGTGGCCCGCAGCTCGGTGACCCCGCCGTCGGTGCTGACATAGGGGACGTTGTGGCCGGCGTTGGCGTAGCGCAGCTGCCCGGTCTCGGGGTTGAGGACCGCGTACAGGCAGGTCACGAACATGTGCGCCGGCATCTCGTCCACCAGCAGGTTGTTGACCCTGGTGAGGACCTCGCTGGGGGCGACAAGGCGGGGCGCCTCGGCCCGCAGGATCGAGTGGGTGGTGGCCATGACCAGCGCCGCTGGGACGCCCTTGTCAGTCACGTCGCCGACCACGATCCCGACCTGGCCCTCGGGCAGCTTGATGAAGTCGTAGAAGTCGCCGCCGACCTCGCGGGCCGGGCCGTAGAAGGCGGCGAACTCCCAGCCGCTCAGGTTGGGCAGTTCCTCGGGCAGGAACTGCTGCTGGATCAGCTGGGCGACCCGCAGCTCCTGCTCGATCCGCTCACGCTGCCGGACCTCGGCCTCCTGCTCGCGGACGAGCTGGGCGACCCGCACGGCCGGGGCGGCGTGGCCGGCCAGGTCGTTGAGGAGCTTGCGGTCGTCGGCTGAGTACTCCTGCTCGCTGCGCCGTGGGCCCAGGTTGAGCAGGCCGATCAGCTCGCCCTGGCTGACCAGGGGGACGACCAGCTTGATGCCGGCCTCGCGCAGGCCCTCGAGGGCGGGGGAGTCCAGTTGCAGTGCGCCGATGTCGACCGCCCCGGTCGCCCCCGAGAAGTAGGCGACCAGCGGGTCGTTGGGCGCGATCTCGACCGGCGGCGCCTCGACCCGCTCGGGCGGCGCGGCCACGGGCTCGGTCGAAGGCCGGACCCGCGGCTCACGCCGCAGGACCCGCCGCAGGTTGCTCGGGATCGTGGTCATGGCACCTCCTTGGGAGCGGTTGTACCGTCCCACCGCTCCGGCATCGTTACGAAATCCGCTACGACAGGGGTCATGCGACCGTCCGGGTACGTTACGGGCCGGGCCGGGTCGTGCCATGCTGACCGCCGAGCGTGGCCAGGGAAAGGGGGGTGCATGGCGGAGCTGCGGATCGCGCTGCTCGGGCCGCCGCGGGTGGAGCGTGACGGGGCGCCGATCGAGGTCGACACCCGCAAGGCCATCGCCCTGCTCGCCTACCTGGCCATGCACCCCGAGCGGCACGGCCGCGACGCCGTCGCCGGGCTGCTCTGGCCCGACTATGACACCGAGCACGCCAGGGGGGCGCTGCGGCGCACCCTCTCGACCCTGAACAAGGCGGTCGGGCCGGGGTGGCTGGCCGCCGACCGGACCACCGTCGGGTTCGCCAGGACCAGCTTCTGGCTGGACGTTGCCGAGTTCGAGGGGCTGCTGGCCGGCCGCCGCGACCACGGCCACCCCCCCGAGGACGCCTGCCCGGCCTGTGTCGCCCCGCTGGCCGCGGCGGCCGGACTCCACCGGGGCGACTTCCTGGCCGGGTTCAGCCTGCGCGACAGCACCAGCTTCGACGACTGGCAGTACTTCCAGGCCGAGCGGCTGCGGCGCGAGCTCGCGGGGACCCTCGAGCGCCTGGCCACGGCCCAGATCGGCCAGCACCACTGGGACGACGCGGTCGACGCCGCCCGCCGCTGGCTGGCCCTCGACCCGCTGCACGAGCCGGCCCATCGCCAGCTCATGCGGATCTACACCTGGAGCGGCCGCCGCGGGGCCGCCCTGCGCCAGTTCCAGGCCTGCCAGCGGGTGCTGGAAGAGGAGCTGGGGGTCGAGCCGCTGGAGGAGACGGT
>DATENJ010000563.1:0-3131 GCA_035275125.1 Actinomycetes bacterium
CGGCGTAGGGCGTGTTGCGCGCCTTCGACGCCAGCAGCGCGGGGTCGACGACCCACGAGGCGCTGGTGTCGATGACGCACAGGTTCGCCACCCGCCCGGGCTCCACCGGCCCGCCGTGCTCGTCCCCGACGCCGGCGATGGCGGCAGGTTTCCACGAGAGCGCGGCGACGACGTCGGCGAGCGGCATGTCCAACTCGCTGACGGCGAGAGCCAGCGCGGTCTCCAGCCCGAGCATGCCCGGCGGGGCCGTGGCCCACTCGACCTCCTTGTCCTCGCGGGCATGGGGGGCGTGGTCGGTGGCGATGGCGTCGAGGGTGCCGTCGGCCAGCCCGAGGCGGACCGCCTCGACGTCGGCCTTCTCGCGCAGCGGCGGGTTGACCTTGAACACCGGGTCGTAGGCGCTGGCGGCGTCGTCGGTCAGGCTGAAGTGGTGGGGGGCGGCCTCGGCGGTGACCCGCACCCCGCGGGCCTTGGCCGCCCTGACCAGCTCGACCGCGCCCCCGGTGGAGACGTGGCACAGGTGCAGGCGGCCGCCGGTCAGCTCGGCCAGGAGCAGGTCGCGGGCGACCACCATCTCCTCGGCGGCGGCCGGCCAGCCGGCCAGCCCGAGCATGGCCGACACCTCGCCCTCGTGCATCTGGGCGCCGTCGGTCAGCGAGGCGTCCTCGGCGTGGTCGGCGATCACGGCGTCGAAGGCCCTGGCGTACTCGAGCGCGAACCGCAGCAGCCGGGCCTCGCGGATCGGGTGGCCGTCGTCGGAGAAGCAGTCCACCGCGGCGGCCGAGCGGGCCATCGCGCCCAGCTCGGCCAGCTCGCTCCCCCGCTGGCCGAGGGTCACCGCCCCGACCGGGAACACGTCGACCAGGCCGACCTCGCGGCCCCTGGCGGCCACCATCTCGACCACCCCGGCGTTGTCGGCCACCGGGTCGGTGTTCGGCATCGGGCACACGGCGGTGTAGCCGCCGAGAGCGGCCGCCCGCGATCCGGTCTCGATGGTCTCGGCGTCCTCGCGGCCCGGCTCCCGCAGGTGCACGTGCAGGTCGACCAGGCCAGGGCAGACGACCAGCCCGTCGCAGTCGACGACCTCGGCCCCGGCGGTGTCCAGGCCGGTCCCGACCTCGGCGACCCGGCCGTCGTCGACCAGCACGTCGGCCCGGGTGTCGGTGCGCGACGCCGGGTCGACCAGCCGCCCCCCCTGCAGCAGGAGCTTGCTGCTCATGCCACCACCTCTGGTCCACCCAGCAGGAGATACAGCAGGGCCATGCGGACGCTGATGCCGTTGGCCACCTGGTCGGCGATCACCGAGCGCTCCAGCGAGTCGGCCACCTCGGCGGCGATCTCGACCCCCCGGTTCATCGGTCCCGGGTGCATGACGATGGCGTGGTCGGCCATGGCGTCCAGCCGGCGCCCGTCCAGCCCGTACAGCCGCGCGTACTCGCGCAGGGACGGGAAGTACCCGGCCCGCTGCCGCTCCAGCTGGACCCGGAGCATCATCACCACGTCCTGCTTGGGCAGGACCGCGTCCAGGTCGTAGGAGACGGCCGCCCCCCAGGTCCCGACCCGGGCCGGGAGCAGGGTCGGGGGGGCGACCAGGGTGACCTCGGCCCCCATGGTGGTGAGGGCGTGCACGTTGGAGCGGGCGACCCGGGAGTGGAGCACGTCGCCGACGATGGCCACCTTGAGGCCGTCGAAGCCGGGGAACCGCTGGCGGATGGTGTAGAGGTCGAGCAGGGCCTGGGTCGGGTGCTCGTGGGTGCCGTCGCCGGCGTTGACCACCACCGCCTCGACCCACTCGGCCAGCCGCCAGGGGGCGCCGGAGGCGCCGTGGCGGATGACGATGGCGTCCACCCCCATCGCCTCCAGGGTGATGGCCGTGTCCTTGAGGCTCTCGCCCTTGGAGACGCTGGAGCCCTTGGCCGAGAAGTTGATCACGTCGGCCGACAGGCGCTTGGCGGCGAGCTCGAAGGAGATCCGGGTCCTGGTCGAGTCCTCGAAGAACAGGTTGCAGACGGTGCGGCCGCGCAGGGTCGGGACCTTCTTGATCGCCCGGTCGGTGACCTTGGCCAGGTGGGCGGCGGTGTCAAGGACCCGGGTGATGTCGTCAGCGGTGAGGTCGGCCGCCGACAGCAGGTGCTTTTGCATCTAGGAGGCCACCACCTTCTCGGCGGGGCCCTCGACGACCACGCCGTCGGAGCCGTCGGTCTCGGCCAGCTGGACCCTGACCGCCTGGCCGACGGCGGTGGGCAGGTTCTTGCCGACGTAGTCGGCCCGCAGGGGCAGCTCGCGGTGGCCGCGGTCGACCAGCACGGCCAGCTGGATGGCCCGTGGCCGGCCGAAGTCGGTCAGGGCGTCGAGGGCGGCCCTGACCGTCCGCCCGGTGTAGAGCACGTCGTCGACCAGGACGACGACCCGGCCGGCCAGGTCGAAGGGCAGCTCGGTGTCGTGGGTGGCCTGGGGCGGCCGGGTGCCGATGTCGTCGCGGTACATGGCGACGTCCAGGGTGCCCGCCGGGACCTGCCGCCCCTCGATCTCGCTCAGCTTGGCCGCCAGCCGCCTGGCCAGGGGCACCCCGCGGGTGTGGATGCCGACCACCACCAGCCCGTCGGTGCCCTTGTTCCGCTCCACGATCTCGTGCGCGATCCGGACCAGGGCCCGCTGCACGTCGGCCGCGTCCAGCACCGTCGCCGGCCCGGACATCAGCAACGCCCCCAGCCCACAGGGCATGGAGGCGTCGGACAGCACACCATCGGCTCTGGCTCCCTTCCCGGCCTCACAGGACCGGCCCTTAAAGGTCGCTCGTCGCCGCGCATGGTAGCCCCCCGGCCGGACAGGCTCAAGCACCGCTGGTCGGCCGCTGCTAGGCCCGCAGGAAGGTGAGCACGGCCAGGACGCGGCGGTGGTCGGATCCGGCGGCGGGGAGGCCGAGCTTGGTGAAGATGCTGGAGATGTGCTTCTCGACCGCGCCCTCGGTGACGACCAGGCGGTCGGCGATGGCGGCGTTGCTGCGGCCCTCGGCCATCAGGGACAGGACCTCGAGCTCGCGGGGGCTGAGGGTGGCCAGGGGGTCGGCCCGGCGGCGGCGGCCGAGGAGCTGGGCGACGACCTCGGGGTCGATGGCGGCGCCGCCGTCG